>JALYLL010000233.1 GCA_030774255.1 Chloroflexota bacterium
CGGGGTCATCGGCAAGGACGGACGGCTTCCCTGGCGGCTCCCCGACGACATGAGGCGCGTGCGCCAGCTCACCGTGGGCAAGCCGCTGATCATGGGGCGCCGCACGTTCGACTCGATCGGTAGGCCACTCCCGGACCGCGTGAGCATCGTGCTGACACGCGACCCCGCGTTCCGCTGCGACGGCTGCCTCGTCGCGCGCACGACCGACGAGGCGCTCGCGCTCGCCGGCGACGCGCCGGAGGTGATCGTGTTCGGGGGTGCCGGCGTGTTCAAGGACTTCCTGCCGCGCGCGGATCGCATCTACATGACGGAGGTCGACACGGAGGCCGCCGGCGACACGTACTTCCCGCCGCTCGATCCGAAGGAATGGCGCGAGGTCGAACGGCAGGTGCATCCGGCAGACGCGAGACACCCGTTCGCGTTCTCGTTCGTGACGCTCGAGCGCGCGCGATGAGTGCCGCCGCCGGGTTCGTCTGGGATCCGCGTCTCGCCTCGCATGTGTACCGTCCCGACCATCCGCTCAAACCGTGGCGCCTCCAGGGCGTGCACGACACGCTCGAGCGTCTGGGAGCGTTCGCGCTCCCGAACGCGCGCGTGCTGGCGCCGCGACCCGCGACCCGCGCGGAGCTCGAGCGCATCCACGACCCCGCCTACGTCGATGCGATCGTGCGGGCCTCGGCCGACCCGGACCTCGACTACTCCGCGTGGGGACTCTCCGCGTGGGGCGACACCCCGCCGTTCGCCGGAATGCATGAGGCGTCACTGCTGACCACCGGCGCGTCGCTCGTCGCAATGGAGGACGTGATCGCGGGTCGCACGCGTGTCGCATTCAACGGCTCGGGCGGGCTGCACCACGCGATGCGACGGAACGCCTCCGGCTTCTGCATCTACAACGACCCGGCGATCGTGTGCGGCCTCCTCGCCGATCGTGGGATGAAGGTCGCGTACGTCGACATCGACGCGCATCACGGCGACGGCGTGCAAGCCGCGTTCTACGACACGGCCCAGGTGCTGACGATCTCGCTGCATGAGTTCGGCATGATCCCGCGGCTCGGCCGGCCGTTCTTTCCCGGTACCGGCAGCGCCGACGAGCGCGGCACCGGGAAGGGTGCCGGATACAGCGTCAACGTCGCGCTCCCGGCGTACACCGACGATCTTGCCTATATGCGTGCGTTCGACGCGGTCGTCCCGCCGCTCCTCGAGCGGTTCCGTCCCGACGTCCTTGTGACCCAGCAAGGGATCGATTCACATTTCACCGACCCGCTCACGGATCTCCAGCTCTCGACGCACGCGCGAGAGGATGTGGTGCGCTGGTTCGCGTCCACGCCGTATCCGTGGGTCGCGATGGGAGGCGGCGGCTACGACCTCGACGCGGTGCGCCGAACGTGGTCGATGGAGTACCTCATCATGCTCGGCGCTCCCGTGCCCGAAGCGCTCCACGACGACGATCCGCCCGTCCTCGGCGGCCGCGCGCGGACCGCGGTGGATGCCGCGACCGACCAGGCCACGCACGAAGCGCTCGCCGCCGCGTTCAAATGATCGCCGCGGTCGCCGAGCGGTGGCGACCGAGGGCGTTCGCCGCGTGGGCCTTGCACGCGAGCACGTTCTGGGGCCTGGCCTGCGTTCCCATCGCGATGGTCTTCTCGACGCTCAGTGCCTATCGGCTATCCCAGACCGTCCACGTCGACGACATCGTGTTCGGCCCGACGCGCAGCGCGATCGTCGACACGCTCCTTCTGGCGATCGGCGTCGAGCGAACCGCGGTCCTCGTGTACGTGCTCCAGCGATCGTTCGACGCGCTCGTCGTCGCCGCAGCCCTCACGCCTATCTTTCTCTGGCTCCTCGGCTCGAGCGCGATCCACGCCGCCGCGCGCTTCCGTGGCGTGCGCGGCCGTCCGTACCGGCCGCTGCTCGTCCTCTTCGGGTACGCGGAGCTCGTTTATCAGCTTCCGACATCGCTCGCGGGGATCGTGTTCGCTGGAGGCCCGTTCGCACCCATCGCCGACGTGGTCAGCGTCGTGATGCTGGTGTGGTTCGCGTTCGTCGTCTACCGCGCGATCGAGCTGCATTACGGCGTGTCCGGCGACCAGGCCATCGCGATCTTCGTCCTCGGCGGTCTGGCCTTTTACCTGCTCCCCTTGATCCTCATCGGGATCCTGCTGGTCGCGATCGTGGTGGCGGCGGCCATCCTGCAGTACTTCTAGCGATGCGCCGGGCGTGGGCGATCTGCCGCAGCCGCTGCCCGCGGTGCCTCTCTGGGCAGGTGTGGCGTGGGATGTTTTCGATGAACGAGCCGTGCCCGGTGTGCGGCCTGCGCTTCGAACGCGAGAGCGGCTACTGGACCGGCGCGATGGTCGCGAGCTATGCGCTCGGCATTCCGGTGCTCGCGCTCATCATCGTCGGGATCTGGCTTGCGACCGGGCGAGACATCCTGGTGGCGGTCGTCGTGGGGGATGTTCTCTTTCTCGCCGTCGTTCCATTCGTCTGGCGGTATTCGCGCGTGGTCTGGCTCCATCTCGACTGGCTGATCGATCCGGTCCCGACCGCGCGATAACGCTAACGTGACGCGGATGACCGCCGCGTGGACCCCCACCGCTGCATATTTGGAACGAAGCCGTCTGCGCGCATTCGCGATGAAGAACGGCTGCGCCGATTACGAGGCGCTGCTGCGCTGGTCGACCGAAGACCTCGAAGGATTCTGGGCCGCGACCGAGCGGGATCTGCACATTTCGTGGCGGACGCCGTACACGCACGTGGTCGACACGTCGCGCGGCCTGCCGTGGACGACCTGGTGGACGGGCGGGCGGATGAACTACGTCGCGACGGCCCTCCGGCACGACGGCGATCGCGTCGCGATCGTCGCCGAGAGCGAGGAGGGCGCGGTGCGGACGGTCACGTACCGCGAACTCTCCGAGCAGGTCGCGAGCGTCGCCTCGGGCTTGCGCTCGCTCGGGGTGAAACGTGGCGATCGCGTCGCCGTCTACCTCCCGCTCACGGTCGAATGCGCGGTCGCGGTGCTCGCGATCGGCGCGATCGGCGCTGTGTTCATCCCCATCTTCTCGGGGTACGGCGCCGAGGCGATCGCGGGACGCCTCCGCGACGCGGAAGCGAAGGTGTTGATCTGCGGCGACGGGTTCTATCGCCGGGGACAGGTCGTCAACATGAAGGACACCGCGGACGAGGCCGCGGACGGAGCACCGTCCGTCGACACGGTCGTCGTCGTCGATCGCGTCGGGCGCGCGTATCCCAAGCGCGGCCGCGACGTTCCCTGGTCGGACGTGACGAACGCCGGCGCGATGCTCGACATCGCGGACACCTCCGCCGAAGACCCCTTCATGGTCATCTACACGTCGGGCACGACCGGCAAGCCGAAGGGCGCGCAGCACGTGCACGGCGGCTTCCCGATCAAGGCGGCGCAGGACC
>JALYLL010000234.1 GCA_030774255.1 Chloroflexota bacterium
CCGGGACCGCTCGCGATGATGTGCGGAAATGCGGGGTCTTTGGGGTCCAATTCGCTCACCCGACCGCCGGCCTCACGCACGAGCATCGCGCCGGCCATCCAGTCCCACGGCTTCTCGACGGATTCGAAATACCCGTCAAAACGGTGTGCTGCGACCCACGAGAGATCGAGCGCGGCGGAGCCGAACCTGCGTACGTCGCGTACGTCGCCCAGCACCCTCGCGATGATCCGGCCCTGCGTCACGCGTTGCGCCGCGTCGTAACCGAAGCCCGTCGCGACGAGCGCGCTCGCGAGATCCCGCTTGTCGGTGACCGCGAGCCGACGCGTGCCGAGATGTGCGCCGCCACCGCGTGCCGCGTTGAAGAGCTCATCGCGTACCGGATCGAAGACAACGCCCGCGAGCGGTCCCGACGCGTCCGCGCAACAGATAGAGACCGACCAGTGCGGGATCCCATACAGGTAGTTGATCGTCCCATCGAGGGGATCCACGAACCAGCTCACGCCGCTGGATCCACCGGCGCTCGATCCCTCCTCCGCGACGAGCGCGTCGTCGGGCCGCTGCTTCCGGATCCTCGTCACGATCGCGCGTTCGGCCCGATCGTCGGCGTCGGAAACGAGATCAGTCGCGCTCGATTTGGAGCGGACGCCGGTCGCCGGCGAACGCCTGAGCTCGAGCAGCAACGCCCCGGCCTCGAGTGCAGCCTCGGTCGCAAGCGCCAGCGCCGCCGCGGCGGTCAGGTCGCTCACGCTCGGCGCGCGCCCGGCCTGCCGTCGTCGACCACGAACGTCGCTGTCGTGCCGATCGTCGCGGCCGGCTTTCTGACGGTCGACACCGCGCGGAAGTCTGCGGTCAGCCGGTTCCGCTCGAGGGTGCACCGAACGTAGCCGCGGTGGTTGTCGAAGAAGCGCAGTTGCGGATTCTTCGCCGGCGGCGTGAATTGCGTCTGCTCCACGAAGGGGTCGCCCTCAGAGCTAATTGAGGTCCCGAGGAGCTCGGTACCGACCGTCGGTGAGGTCGGGTCGCCGAAGTCACGCTTCAGGTCGTAGACGAAGTTGACGTGGCTATCGCCTGAGAGGACGACGGGATTCTTGGTCGTCGCGAACCGCTCGAGGATCATCTGCCGATCGACGACGTAACCCATCCAGTTGTCGACGCCGTCGAACGTGTGCTTCGAGAGATCGGGATTCGAATCCTGTTGCGCGAAGCGCACCGATTGGGCGACGAAGTTCCAGGGCGCCGGGGATTCGGCGAGACCTTTGAGAAGCCAGCCGCGCTGATCGGCGCCGAGCATCGTCCGACTCGGGTCGACGCTCGCTGGGCAATAGCCCGACGGTGTCTGGCTGGCTTCCGCGCAGAGCGCGATCTCGGGCGAGCGGTACTGGCGGGTATCGAGAACGAAGAAGGTCGCGAGGCCTCCGTAGGAGACGCTACGGTAGAGCTTGAGGTCCGGACCCTGCGGTCTCGGCGCGCGCACCGGCATGTGCTCGTAGAACGCCTGGTACCCCGCGGCTCGCTCGGCGATCGCGGCCTTGTTGCGGGGATCTTGCTTGTCTATGCCGCCGGCGTAGTTGTTCTCCACCTCGTGATCGTCCCACGTCACGATCCAGGGGAATGCGGCGTGCGCAGCCTGTAGATCCTTGTCGGTCTTGTGCTGGGCGTAGCGATCGCGGTAGTCGGCAAGGCTGAAGCTCCAACCGCGCTTGCTGTACTCGCGAACGACGTCGCCGCGTGCGGTCCCTTCGTAGATGTAATCGCCGAGGAAGAAGACCGCATCGAGCTCCTCGCGCGCCAGATTCGCGTGCGCCGTGTAGTACCCCTGCACGTAGTTCTGACAGGACGCGAACGCGAAGCGCAATGCCTGAGGCGAGGCGCTGGCCGCGGGCGCCGTCCGGGTGCGGCCGACGGGACTCTCGATGCCGCCGGCGCGGAAGCGGTACCAGTACATGCGGTCGGGATCGAGACCGGCGACCTCGACGTGCACCGAGTGCGCGAGGTCAGGCAGTGCGCTCGACGTTCCCGAGCGCACGACGTCTTTCATCCCGTCGTCGCGCGCGACGAGCCACTCGACGTCCACCGGCGCGGTTCCCATCCCTCCGCCCGCGAGCGGATCCGGCGCGAGACGCGTCCATAGAACGACGCCGTCCGGGAGCGGATCGCCCGAGGCAACGCCGAGCGTGAACGGATCCTTGTTGAGCGTGACGGGCTGCGTCGGGACGCACCCTGCAACCTGACCGAGCGCGGCGAGTGCCGCGAGCCGCGCGGTCGCTCGGAGGAAAGCGCGGCGATCCATGGCCGTCGTGCTACGCCGAGATGACCACTGCTGCGTTGACGCCGTCCACCGTTGGTGACGATAACCAAAGCGGACGCGCGAACGGAGCGCCGGCCAACGGCGGGACCCGAACGGCCCCGCCGAAGCCGTGCTTTCAGACGGTGACGCGTCGCCCTTGCGTGTACCGATAGATCGCGAGGACAACGATCGCGCCGATGATCGAGCCGATCCAGCCCGATGAGGGCGGAGGCAGCGAGGCATTGCCCGCGAGGAAGATCTGCGCGAGGTAGCCGCCGACGAATGAACCGACGATGCCGAGAAGGATCGTCGGGATCCAGCCCATGGAGTCGCGGCCAGGCATCAGGAAGCGCGCGATCACTCCGACGATCGCGCCGAAGATGATCCAGGTGACGATGGCAGTGAGGTCCATATTGTTCTAGCTCCTTTCCCCCGAATTCCGTTCCATCACCTGGTGCGCACAAGCCGTGCCAAGCCCGCTGATCAGCCGCGTGACGTTTTCGTCATGCATTGACTTCGACTGATCGTTAGCGTTCGTCGGCGCGGGGGTCGAACACACGATGCAGAAGGCCAGCGCGGCTCAACCTGGTACTCGGATTCGCTTCCTTTGCACGTCGCATTCGACGGAGGTCCCTACCGTGACCTTGCATGAGAACCAGTGGGCCGTCTGCCCTGGCGGTTATGTCGCTTCTCAAAAGGGACACTTTTGGACTGCCATCGAGCCCACGAAGGTGACCGCCATGCCGAGGCCTGTCGGGCTCGTGCGGCGCACGGATTTGATCTAGTCGACTAGGCCGATTTCATCGGGGAGTCGGACTCGTGTGCGCGGTACTGAAGCTCGTAGAGCCGGTGGTACACGCCGCGCTGCGCGAGCAGGTCGCGATGCGTTCCGAACTCGACCACGCGACCCTTGTGCAAAACGATGATCCGGTCGACGTTCTGGATCGTCGACAGCCGGTGGGCGATGATGATCGAGGTCCGGCCGACCATGAGCTTCGCGAGCGCGTCCTGAATGAGGTGCTCGGTCTCCGTATCCACTGAGCTTGTCGCCTCGTCGAGCACCAGGAGAATCTCGGGGTTGAACGCGATCGCGCGCGCGAACGCGAGGAGCTGCTTCTGTCCGACCGAGAGCGTCGAGCCACGCTCGGTGACGACCGTGTCGTAGCCCTGGGGTAGACGCTCGATGAACTTGTCCGCGTTGACGAAGGTCGCCGCGGCGCGCACCTGCTCGTCGCTGATCGCTGCGTTGTTCAGTCGAATGTTCGACGCGACCGTTCCCGCGAAGATGAAGGGATCCTGCAGCACCACGCCGACGTGTCGTCGCACGTCCTGTTGCCGCAGATCGCGCAGGTCGACACCGTCTAGCAGAATGCGGCCCTTCTGCACGTCGTAAAAGCGCGAGATGAGGCTGATGATCGAGGTCTTCCCCGCCCCGGTCGCGCCGACGATCGCGACGCTCTCGGCCGCCGAAATCTTGAAGTTCACGTCGCGGAGGACCCAATCGCCCTCGTTGTACGCGAAGCTCACGTTCTCGAAGGTGATCTCGCCCCGAACGTGGGCAAGCTCCCGCGGGTGCGGCGGGTCGACGATCGTGGCCTTGGTGTCGAGGAGCCGGAACACGCGTTCCGACGAGGCCATCGCGGCCTGCATGATGTTGTACTTCTCCGCGAGGTCGCCAATGGGCTGGAAGAAGCGGTCGACGAGCTGCCAGAACGCGAGAAGCGTTCCGATGGTCATCTCCCCCTTGAGGATCCAGAAGCCACCCGCGACGAAGAGGGCGGCGCTCGTCGCAGCGCGCGTGAAACCGACGGCGGGGAAGAACATCGACATCGCCCGGATCTGACCGCGGTTGGCATTCAGCAGATCGGTGTTCAGGTCGTCGAATTGCTTGAAGGATGCGCGCTCACGTGTGAAGAGCTGAACGATCGCCATCCCCGAGAGGTTCTCGTTCAGGTACGAGTTGATGCGCGCGAGGCGTATGCGGATCGAACGGAATGAGTCGCGCATGATCCGGCGGAAGTACATCGTCAGCCAGATGAGAAGCGGCAGTGCCGCGAAGGTAACGAGCGCGAGACGGAAGTCGAGCACCAGCAGCACGATCGCGATCACGCCGATGACGACGATGTCGCCGAAGATCGCGACCACCCCCTGCGTGACCATGTCTGTCAGCGCGTCGATGTCGTTGGTGATCCGCGTCATCAGCCGGCCGACCGGGTTGCGGTCGAAGAAGGTGAGCGACAGTCCCTGCAGGTGCGCGAAGAGCTGCACGCGCAGGTCGTACATGGCCTTCTGCCCGACGTAGCTCGCGAGCATCGTCTGTCCGTACCGGAGACCCGAGCTGACCAGGAGCACGGCGATGTACGCAAGACCGAGTGGAGCCAGACGAGCCAGCCCTTCATCGATCCCGATCTGGCCATTCACGGCCGGGGCGATGGCGTTGTCGACGATGAACTTCGCGATCACCGGGGGCGCGGCTTCGGTGAACGAGATCCCAAGGATGATGAGGAGGGCGATGATGACGAGGCCGCGATAAGGGCGGAGATACCCCAGGAGACGGCGCATGAGACGCGCGTCGTAGGCCTTGCCGAGGATCTCGTCCTCGTCGAACGATCCTCGTCCGCTCCCGCCGCCGCCGTGCATCACGACTCGCCACCGATCCCGCCGAGCCGCGGGCGCATCCCGAGGCGTGGACCCTCTTCGGTCTGCGCCTTCACCCTCTTCTCGTGCTCCTCGCGCTCCTCGTCGACCTCGAGCTCCTCTTCGAGGAGCTGACGGCGGTACATCTGCGCGTAGAGGCCGGCGTGCTCCAGCAGGCCGCGGTGCGACCCGCGCTCGACGATGCGCCCGTCGTCGAGGACGAGGATCTCGTCGGCGTCTTTGACGGTGGAGATGCGGTGCGCGACGACGATGCTCGTTCGTTCGCGCATGACACCGCGCATCCTGCGAAGGATCTCGGCTTCGGTGTAGGTGTCGACCGCCGAGAGGGCGTCGTCGAGGATCAGGATCCGTGGGTCCTTCGCGACCGCGCGCGCGATCGCGGCGCGTTGCTTCTGCCCGCCCGAAAGAGTCACACCGCGCTCGCCGATCATGGTGTCGTATCGCGCCGGAAAGTCCTCGACATCTTTGTTCAGCTGAGAGATGTCTCCGGCCCATTCGAGCTGAGGATCCGTGAGCTTCTCATCGAGGCCGAAGCCGACGTTCTCGCGCAGCGGGACCGAGAAGAGGAACGTCTCCTGCGGCACGTAGCCGACGGCGCGACGGAGCTGCTCGAGCGGGCGCCGCCTGATGTCGATGCCGTCGATCAGGACCTCACCCTGCTGCACGTCGAACAGGCGCGGGATGAGGTTCACGACGGTGGACTTGCCGGAGCCCGTCGGCCCGACGATCGCGAGAGATCCGCCCGCCGGCACCTTGAATGAAATGTCGTGCAGCTCGATGGTCTGGCCGTACGCGAAGCTGACGCCTCGGAACTCGACCTCGCCTTTGATCGATGCCGTGACCGGATCGATCGGATCCGTGATCTTCGGCACCGCGTTGAACATCTCCTGGAGCCGCCCGAGAGATGCCCAGCCGGCCTGGAACATGTTGGAGATCCAGCCGATGTTGATCATCGGCATCTGCAGGAGATAGAGGTATGCGACGAACTGGACCAGTGCGCCGATGGACAGCTCGCCGCGGATCGCGTCCTGGCCGCCGACGTAGAGGACAGAGAGCACCGCGATCCCGAGGATGAAGCTGATCGATGGCCAGATGAGTCCCTGCATAGCGCTGAGCGAGACCGCGCGGCCGAAGTACTCGTGGTTCACCCTGGCGAAGTCCTTTGTCTCCGCTTCCTCCTGCGAAAACGCCTTCACGACGCGAATGCCGGAGAAGTTCTCCTGCGCCTTGGTGGACATGTCGCCGAACTGGGCTTGAAGGCGCTCGAAGCGAAGGTGAACGGTCCGCCCGATGTACCAGAAGGTGAGAGAGGCGAGGGGCATCAGGATCAGCGCGATCACCGTGAGCTTGAGAGACACCGAGATCATCGAAAGCACCGAGAACGTGAACACCATCACGGTGAAGGATCCCTGCATGATCCCCGGACCCATCATCTGGCGGACCCAGGTGAGGTCGTTGGTCATGCGTGCCATCAGGTCGCCGATCCGTTGATGCTGGAAATACGCGAGGTGCATTCGCTGGAGGTGGGCGAAGAGATCGTTGCGCATGCTGTACTCGGCCTTCCGCGAGGCGTCGAGCATGACGTAGCGCGCGCCTGCACGGAGGACGGCCTCGAGTCCCGCGAAGAGAACGATCAGCAGAGCGAGATGCAGGACGTCGTCGAATTTCGCATGCGGACTCTGCAGAGCGTCGATGATCTCGCCGATGAATCGTGGGGGGACCACCGCGGCAAGCGAGCTGCCGGCGGCGAGACACACGCCTACCAGGAGCTGAAGCCGGTGGCTGCCGAGGTAATGGAAGAAGGTCGCGCGGGACGAGGTCACTCGCTAGCGAGTTTACCGTCGGAGGGCTTCGCCCCCCGGCCCCCGCGGTGGCCCTCACGTGTCGTTTTGCCACCAATCCAGACGATCGCGACGATCACCGCGAACCCGACGAAGACCGGGGCTACTCCCCAGAGGTCCGCGATCGGCCCGACGACGATCAGCGGGATCAGGCTGAAGATCGAGACGAGCATGTTCAGAAAGCCGAACACCCGTCCGCGTATCTCGTCGGGCAGCTCCTCCTGCAGGAGCGTCATCGAGGGGACCGTGATCAGCGCGTAGGAAAGGCCGAAGACGAACGCGGTGACCGCGACGACGGCGACGAAGACCGGGAACGCGGCGCCCAAGCCCGGCGAGCCGGCGCGCGAGAAAAGATCCGTCAGTGGCCGCGCCGCGGCGAGGAACAGGAGCGCCGAGCCAGCGACGATCAGCCCCGTCCCGATCGCGTTCGGTCGCGGCCAACGCCTGCCGAGGGCATTCAGGAACCCGAGTCCGGCGATCACTCCGACGCCCGCCGGTCCCACGATGATCACCACGTTCCGCTCACCGACCCGGAGGACCTCGCGGACGAATCCCGGTGCGAGGGCCCCAGCGACCGCGACCAGCGTGTACGTCAGAGCGATGTAGATCAGCGACCAGGTGACGATCGGAGCCTGACGCAGATAGTGGAACGCCTCGGTGATACCGGTGGCGGTCTGCGAGACGGCCATTTCGGCGACGCGGCGCGAGAGGTGTTCCGCCGCGGGAGGCGCCTTCTGCAGCGTCGCGCACATTATCGAAGCCGCGGCGAACATGAACGTGATGACCACCCACAGAACCTCGTAGCCGAACAAGCTCACGATGATCGGCGCGAGGATGATGAATCCGACGAGGAAGGCCCCATTGAACGTGAACGTGAACAGCGAGTTCGCCACCATCAGGTAGCGCTTTCCGACGATCTTCGGCAGGAGCGCGGCTTCGGCGGGAACGAAGAAGATCGTCACGGTCGCGACGAGGAAGTTCACCAGGTATACGACGGTGAGGCTCGTGCCGAAAAGCAGCAGCGGCACGACCGCCGCCGCGCGAAGAGCGTTCGTGATGATGAGGACGAGCCGGCGATCGGTCCGGTCGACGATGACGCCGCCCGCGATGCCGAACAGGATCGCGGGAAGGACCGCAAGGAGGATGAGCACTGACGACGACGTGTTCGAGTGCGTGATCTCGGCGACGAGGATGATCAGCGCGCTCGTCACCGCGTTGGAGGCGACCTGGGACAGGATCTGCGCCCCCCAGATCGCGAGGAACGCATGGTTACGAAGGAGGCCGCGGTCTGCGGCGGCCATGCCGGTCTCGATCACGCGCTCCTAGTCGGCCGGGGCGAGCGGTCCGCGTTCGGCGAACCGCTTCATGTCCTTCTCGAGATCGCGCCGTGCCACGAGTACGCGCCGCGCGCAAGTGCCGCAGCGAAGACCGATATCGGCGCCGAGTCGAACGACGCGCCAGGTGTCTCCGCCGCAGGGATGCTGCTTCCGCAAAACAACGACATCATCGAGATAGAAAGGCACCGGGCCCTTCGCGCGCGTCTGCGTCATGGCCGCGAAGTCTAGTCGGCGCTCCGGCTCATCTGGACGCGGCGACCTGAGCCGGAAGGTCCAAAGCGGTCTCTTTGGTGACCGCGAAACGGGTCGTCCGGTAGATGAGCTCGAACTGACCGATGATGCCGCCGGTTCGCGTCATCGCGACGTAGACCACGTCGGGCGAACCGATCGCACGAACGATCCACGGTCCGCGAAGCGGCCGATTGTCGACCGCGATTGAGTGGTCCGCCGTGCCTGTGAAGTAGCTCTTCGGACCCACACGCATCTCGTTCACCGCGATCGCTTCCGCACCGGCGTTCCGCAGCTCGTTCACAAGGTCCGACAGAGCACGCTCGTCGAAGGCGCCCTCGATCCGGACCGCGATGCCCGGCCCGGCGACCGCGGTCTGGGCGCTGAAGACGCGCAGCTGCGCGACCTGACGCTCGGCCTCGGTCAGCGTGCCCTGCCCGCTCGAGACCGAGTTCTGCGCGTCGGAGACATCGCGGCGCACATCGAAGATCTCGTTTCGCAGCTCGTTGTTTGTTTCCGAGAGATTCGCGATCAGCGTGGTGAGCGACGAGGGCGTCTCGAGATTGAGACTTCGGGAGAAGACGTCCTGAGAGTGCACCTGCGTCACGGCCGCAAATCCGAGGAAGAGCGCGATGATCGATGCCCAGATCGCGCCGCGATTTGTGCGCATCAGCGCGGCTCGGCGTAGCGCACGTTCAGGGCGCCGCTGTAGGCGGGCACATGGATCGCGCTCGCGCGACTCACGCGGAAGCCCAGCCCTTGCACGTCACGGCGCTGCTTGATGTCCTGCAGCTGGTTTGGATCGTCGTACGCGCCGAGCAACGAGTTCTGCGGTCCGATCGCGGCGATGTTGAAGGGCGGGGACATGAGCGTCCCGTTCACCATGATCGTCGAGCCCACGCAGTAGACGCTCGAGGAGTTGACGACCCGCTCGTCGTTCACCGCGATCGCCTGCGCTCCGCCCTTCCATGCGGTGTTGATGATGTCGGTGAGGTCGGTCGCGTGGCAGATCGATTTGTCGATGTCGCGGGAGGACACGCTGACATTGCGCGCGTCGTCCAGCTGCACGACGACGCCATCACCGCTCTCCGGCGTCAGACCGGCGCTGGCCTTCAGCTCGTCGAGCCGGGTCTGAAGTTCTTTGGCGGCGCCGCTTTGCGAGGACGCGTTCCGCTGGATCTCGTCGAGGCGCGCGCGGAGCTGTGCGAGCTGCGTCTTCAGCTCGTTCTGCTCGTTCTGGAGCGCGCTCGCCGCATCGATGAGCGGCGCGTTGTACCGGACGGAGAGCTCGCTGCGCTCCGCCTGAGTGCGCCACTGAAGGGTGACAAGCAACCCGAAAAGGACCGCCGGGACGAGGAGCACGAGTGAGTGCGAGAGCCGCCGTTTTCGCGGAGCGGGAGAGGCAGCCACGCCCCGAAGTGTCCCACGCCGCCCGCCGTTGCTGAGTGGTTTCTGAGGGGCTGGGGAGAATCGAACTCCCGACGCCGGCCTTAGGACGGCCGCGCTCTATCCACTGAGCTACAGCCCCAAGTGGGCCTGAGCGTAACGACGGCCAAGCGGGGAATCCAGGGATGTCTTGTCGGGGCGGAGAGACTTGAACTCTCGACCTCAGCGTCCCGAACGCTGCGCGCTACCAAGCTGCGCTACGCCCCGAGGATGTACTGGGAACCGCACCGAGTGTAACCGGTAATCTTTCAGCGATGGCCGAGCTCGCGCAAAGACGGTCGGTCGGTCTCAGCAACCCAGGGGCGTGGATTGGCCACGTCCTGGATGGGGAGAAGATTTTCGGCTACGTGCTCGTTGCTCCCGCGATCATCTACATCCTCCTGCTCGTCGGTTACCCGTTCGTGATCGCACTCTGGTTCACGGTCAGCAACGCGACGACGGCGCATCCCATCGCCGAGTTCACCGGACTGACCAACCTAGCGGCGGTCCTGGACGACGACATCTTCCGCCGCGCGCTCGCGAACACGTTCATCTTCACCCTGACTTCACAGGCGCTGCAGATGATCCTGGGGACGGGCCTCGCGTTCCTGCTCCTGCGGCAATTCCGCGGTCGCCGGATCGTCCGCGGCCTTCTGATGATCCCGTTCACGATCCCGATCGCTATCGGTGCGATGGCCTGGACGTGGATGCTCAACCCGACCTACAGCGTCATCAACTGGATCGGCGTACACGCCGGCCTTTTCACCGAGGGCCCGAACTGGCTGGGTGAGGAATACCCCGCGATGTTCTCGATCATCCTGGTCAACGTATGGCGCAACCTTCCGTTTAGCGCCGTCATCCTCACGGCGGGCATCAGCTCGGTCCCGCAGGAGCTCATCGAGGCCGCGAACCTGGACGGGGCCAATTGGTGGGTCCGCTGGCGCAAGATCATCGCCCCGATCATCGCTCCGATCCTCTATATCGCGCTGCTCTTCTCGCTCGTCTTCACATTCACGGACATGACCGTGGTGTGGCTAATGACGAGAGGGAATCCAGTCGGCGCGACGCACGTCATCGCGTCGTACGCGTTCCAGACCGGTGTGGTGGCCGGCTCGCTCGGGCGAGGCGCGACGATGTCGCTCTTCCTCTTCCCGGTCCTCCTCGTCGGCGCTCTGTTCCTGTTGCGGAACCTAAAGGCGCGGACGCTCGACTGATGCGCAAGGATCGGATCTAGTGGCGGCGATCGTTCAGCGGCGGCCCACACACTCGACGGCCTTCCGCGTCAGGAAGCTCCGCAACCAGATCCTGTTCTGGTTCGTCATGGCTCTATTCATCATCTTCGCCTGCTTCCCGGTGTACTGGATGTTCGTCACGACATTCAAAGAGGTGAACGATCTCTACAACCTCCAGAACAACCCGCTTCTCTTCAACCTGCCGCCGACGCTGGATCAGGTGCGCTACCTGTTCGAACAGACAAATTTCGCGAAGTGGGTCGAGAACACCGCCGTGGTCGGCGGCACCGTCGTGCTCCTCACGGTCCTGATCTGTGTGCCCGCGGCCTACGCGCTGGCGCGCGTGCGGTTTCCCGGATCGGGGAGCCTCGGGATCGGGATCTTCCTCACCTACCTCGTCCCGCCGACGCTCTTGTTCCTTCCGCTCTCGCAGCTTGTCGCGGGCTTCGGGCTCACCAACAGCAAATGGTCGCTCGCGCTCGTCTATCCGACGTTCACGATCCCCTTCTGCACATGGCTCCTCATGGGCTTCTTCAAGAGCGTTCCGCGCGAGATCACCGAGGCGGCCCGCGTCGACGGCTGCAGCCGGCTCGGGGCCATGTTCCGGATCGTGCTGCCGCTGTCCGTGCCCGGCATCCTCACGATCTGCATCTTCGCGTTCACGCTCGCGATGCAGGAGTACGTCTACGCGCTCACGTTCGTCTCGTCATCCGACGAGAAGATGATCACCCTCGGCGTCGTGACAGATCTCATCCGTGGTGATGTGTTCTTCTGGGGCTCGCTGATGGCGGGAGCGCTGATCGTCTCGATCCCGGTCGCCATCGTCTACAACTTCTTCATGGACACGTTCGTCCGCGGGATCACCGGCGGTGCACTCAAGTAGCTGAGAGGGGCGCGGCCAGGACCGAGGGCCCCCAGGGGCAGGGGCCCCTGGGTGCGAAGCACCGATGGGGCACCGGCCGAAGGCCGGGGGTCCCTGGCGCGTAGAGAGGGTTTCGGTCCGGGACGCGCCCTGACGTTGTACGAGCAAGAGGCCGGGCATCGAGCCCGGCCTCTTCTTCCCCACCCGCGCCATGCGGGTCCGTCAACGCGCGAGATCAGACAGGGAACTTCGTGAGCGAATCGCCCAGACGCTTCTTCGCGTCGGCGATCGTGTCGTCGATGCTCTTCTTGCCGGTGATGTAGTTCGAGAACATGTCGGTCACGTGGTGGTTGTTGAGCGCGTCGTACGCCGCCTGCGACGACGGGCCCGGGTACCCAACCGGCTGCACGAAGCCCGCGATGTCCTGCAGGTGCGTCAGCTTCGGGTCCGCGCCGAGGACCGGCATCGGCTTCTTCTGATGCGCCTTCAGGAACGGGTTGTTGTAGCCCTTGCTCGCGGTGAACTGGCCCTCCCAGTCATCGCTGTAGTCGATGAGGAACCAGCGGGCCGCGTCGATGTTCTTGGAGAAGTTCCAGACCCCGTAGACCGTGAACTGGATCGACGCGATCTGTGCCTTCGTGCCCTTGAGCGGGTTGTCAACGTTGATCTTCGCCGCGAGGTCCTTGTTCTGCGCCTCGATCGTGCGGTAGGCGCTGATCGGGTTGTAGATCCACGAGCCTTTACCCGATTGCAGGTACGTGTTGTTGTCCACGTCCGCCCACGAGAGGACCGAGTTCTCCATGCTTCCGTAGAGGGTCTTCGCCATGTTCAAGACGGTCCGCGTCTCGGGGCTGTCGATCGCGACGGTCTTCCCATCGGCGCTGAACTCCGCCGCGCCGTGTGACCACATAAGCGAACGCCACGTGTGCTCGGAGTCGGACGTCTGCGAAACGGCACACCCGACAGGGTTGCCTGCGGCCTTGAGCTTCGGCGCGAAGTCCAAGAGGTCCTGCCACGTTTCGAGGTGATCTTTCGTGTAGCCGACCGCCGGGCTCTTCCAGACGTCGGTCCGCCATGACGAGAGGAACGGAACGAGGAAATCCGGGAAGCCGTACCACTTGCCCTGGACTTTGCCGATCGCTTCGCCGGCTGGGATCCACCCGCCGTATTTGTCGGCTGCGCGGTTCGCGATGTCGGTGATGTCAACGAGCGAGTCCTTGAAGAGGGCCGGCAGTCCATTGGCGAAGTGCGCGACGAGGTCATGACCCGACTTCGCGCCGACCTCGGCCGCGAACCGCGCTGGAAGGTCTGCTTGAGGGATACGGTCAATCGTGACCTTCACGCCGTTGGTCGTACCCCACTTGTCCGCCCAGGTATTCAGGTAGGTGTCGAAGTCGGGAACGAAGTGGCTCCACTGGAGGATCTTCAGCTCGCCGCTGAGCTTGGGCCGCGTGCCCACTCCCGTGGCACCGGTGGCTCCGCTGGTCGCGGGAGTCGGGCTACTGCCGGCCTGCTGTCCGACACACGAGGCAAGGACCGGAACCGCCGCTGCCGCCGCCGCGCCCTTGAGAAGCGTGCGCCGATTGATGTTGTAGTCCGTTCGATCCTTGGTCACATCCACCTCCGATGCGTGTTCTCGCGAATCTATACCCGAAGACGGCGCGACGCGGAACAGTGTTTCCGCGCTTCGCAAGCGAAAGATCGAAGCGGCCGAGCGAGTTAGGTCCGCTACCGGAAGGTCGACGCGATCCGAACCGCTTCGTCCCTCGTCACCTGAGCCTCGAGGCGATAGGTGAGGCCGCCCGCGTCCCAGAGAAGGGTGTTGCCAGCAAGGCGCAGCGTGTCCGGCTGAATGTTCCCGGTGGAATCGCGGTAGAAGAACTGATGCGGCTGCCCGGCGAGCCAGTACGCCGCGTTGCCGCTGCTGAGCGGCACCGCCTCGAGCGTCGTACCCGGCCCGATCGCCTTCCCCAGGATCGGCGCGTCGAGACTGCCCTTGAACTCGACGATGAGTGCGCCGACGCCTGGGAGTGCGGTCACCGGCAGATCCTGTCGCGTGCGGTAGACGAGCGTGACGCGCACGGGCGCGAGCTCTACGTAGATCTCGTCCGCGGCGCCCAGCGCTGCCGGCTCACGTACGGAGAACCCGGAGAGGCGACTCGCTTCCGCGACGGAAGCCGCCCGCTGACCTGGGAACGAGACGTACGCGCCGGTCGTGGGCATCGGCGTCGGCGTCGTGGAGATGCGGAAGATCTGCGCCCCCGGGAGTCCGAGGACCTCCGCCGCGCGCGCCGCGAGATCCGGCGTCAGAAGGAACGCTGCGACGAGGATCGCGGCAAGCGTCGCCGCGATCGGCGCGAGCGTGCGCCCCTCAAAGCCGAGACGCGACCACCAGGGCCGCGCGCGGCGCTCGGCGATGCGCGCGCGGACCGCCGGCCACATGTCGCGCGTAGGTCCCTCGAGCCGCGTCCCGATGTCCGAGAGCGTTCGTTCAAGGTCGCGGTCGTCGAGCCGCTCAGGCATCAGCGCTCGCCTCGCCCGCGGTGATCTCGCGAAGCCGCCCGATCGCGCGCGAGAGACGCGACTTCACCGTGCCGCGCGCGACGCCGAGGGCATCCGCCATCTCGGCCTCCGAGAGTTGCATGAAGTAGCGGTATGCGATGACCAGTCGATCCTCCTCGCGAAGCTTGCCGAGTGCACCGAGCACGAACGTACGCCGCTCGCTCGCCAGGGCCGCTTCCTCGGGCGACAGGGCCGTGTCACCCGAGGGGCGGTCCTCGGCGACGCTGAGGTCGACCGTCGGTCGCCGGCCTGCCGCCTTCCGGCGGTTCTTTGCCTCGTTCGCGACGATCCGCAGCAGCCAGGGACGGAACGGGGCTCCGGGCCGGAAGCGTCCAAGGGCGAAGTACGCCTTGGTAAACCCGTCCTGCGCGGCGTCTTCCGCCTCGGTGGACAGGCCCGTGATCACGTAGGCCGTCCTGGTGGCGAGCGCCTGATAGCGCCGCACCAGGTCGCCGTACGCCTCGGTGTCTCCGTGCTGTGCGCGTTCCACGAGTACAGCGTCCTCCGCCGGCCGGCCCTCCACGGAGTCGGTTCTCATCTCTCGTACAACCGTCCCACCAAGCGGTTCCCCAGTCAGGCCGTGACGAGGGCCTCGAGCTCGCCGACGCGCCGCTCGACCGCCCCAAGGTCCGCCCGCTCGATCCCGTCGACGCTGAACTGTTCCACGGCGAACGAGGCGCACACGGTGCCGTGAAGCACCGCGCGGCAAAGAGTGCGGTCGTCGAGCGTGCCTGTCCGCGCGAGGTGACCGAGGAGGCCGCCCGCGAACGCGTCGCCGGCGCCGGTGGGGTCGCGTACTTCGTCGAGCGGATACGCCGGTGTCCAGAAGATGCGGTCCGCGGTGAGAAGGAGCGCGCCGTATTCGGCGCGTTTGATGATCACTGCGCGCGGACCGAGCGCGAGTATCTCCCGGGCCGCCTTGAGGACGTTGTGCGTGCGGCAGAACTGCCGCGCCTCGGCCTCGTTGACCGTGACGATGTCGACGCGCGTCATGACATCGGCGAGCGCCTCGCGCCGGCGTTCGATCCAGTAATTCATCGTGTCGAGCGCGATCGCCTTGGGCCCGCGCACCTGCTCGAGCATCCGACGCTGGATCTCGGGAAGGATGTTCGCGAGGAACACGAACTCGCTGTCGACAAAGGCCGGTGGGACCGTGGGCTCCCAATCACCGAAGACGCCGAGATCGGTGTTTATCGTTTCAGCGGCCGCGAGATCGTGGTCGTACCTCCCGAGCCAGCGAAAGGACCGTCCCTTGGCGTGCTCCACGCCGGCGAGGTCGATCCCCTTCGTCCGGAGTCGCTCGAGGTCGTTCGGGCGGAAGTCGTCGCCGACGACGCCCATCAAGCGGACCGGCGCGTACAGGCACGCGGCGAGCGAGAAGTACGACGCTGCGCCGCCGAGCACCTCGCGGCGGCTGTCGTACGGAGTTTGCACGTCGTCGTAGGCGAGCGAGCCCACGACGAGGATGTGCGACGGCACGGGAGGCGGATGTTAAGTGCTGGGTGTGGTCGCGTACGCGAGGATCCAACTGAGGAAGTACGCGCCGGCCAGGGCCAGCGCGATCCAGTCCGTCGACAGCACGCGCTCCTCGACCTCGGGTCCTGGACGGGCGCGCCAATATTCATTCAGCGCGCGCTGCCCGTAAACGACGACCCCGGTCGCCGCGACCAGCTCGATCATGTCGAGCGCGACGAACATCGGTTCCGACGAATAGTGAAGAAAGGTGAGCGACCAAAGGACCACGCCGATCGTCGCCGAGAACGGGTCGACCTTGTTCTTCACGCCGACGCGCCCGAGCGCGGAGGCGATCAGAGCGAAATGCCGGTAGACCTGCCAGTAGCCGTACCCCGGAATGAAGACCGAGAGGGCGTGCCCGAGCGGCTGCATGCGCTGGTCGCCCGTCTCGCGCCGCAGCTCCGCCCAGGTGAAGCCGAGCCAGAGCGGAAGGTAGATCCCGAGGGAGAGCACCGTCAGCAGCGCGACGACCCACAGCGGCCGGCGCCGCGGCGGGATCTCGCGTTCCGCGATCAGACGGCGCCGTCCGTGTGCAGCTTCTCGATCTCATCCGGCGCATAGCCGAGCTCGCGTAAGACTTCATCGGTGTGCTCGCCGAGCAATGGGGGTGCCCGGCGTACCGACCCGGGCGTCTCTGACAGTCGGACGGGTATTCCCGGCGCGCGGACGCGGCCCGCGATGGGGTGGTCGACCTCCGCGATGAGTCCGAGATGGCGCACCACCGGATCGTTGAAGACCTCACCGAGATCGTTGATCGGACCGACGGGGACGTTTGCCTCGCGCAGTTTGCGCACGACGTCGGCCTTTGCCATTCGATGCACTCGTGCCGCGATCAGCGGGACCAGAACTTCTCGGTGTTTCACGCGGCTCGCGTTGTCGGCGAACCGGGCGTCTTCAAGAAGATCCTCAAGGTCGATCGCGCGGCAAAGCCGTTCGAAGAGCGCGTTGTTCGCGCAGCAGATGTTCACGAAGCCGTCGGCCGCGCGGAAGGTCTGATAGGGAACGATCGAGGCGTGCACGTTGCCCTCCGGACGCGGCACGGTGCCATCGGCGAAGTAGCGCGCGGCCTGCCGCGAGAGCAGCGCGACCTGCCCTCCGATCATCGTCGCGTCGATGACCTGTCCCTCGCCGGTCCGATGCCGCGCTTCTAATGCCGCGACGACCGCGAACGCCGCGAACATGCCGGCCACCATGTCCGCCTGCGGGACGCCGACCATCACCGGGTCGCCGCCGGGTGGACCGGTGAGGCTCATGACGCCGCCCATTCCTTGTACGACGAGGTCGTACGCCGCCCACGCGCGACCCGGCCCATCCTGCCCGAACCCGGACACGTGGCAGATCACCGCCTTGCGGTTCATCGAACGCACGCGGTCATCGGGAAAGCCGAGTCGCCCGAGAACGCCGGGGCTGAAGTTCTCGACCACCACATCGGCGCCCTCGATCAATCGCTCGAGGATCCGCTTCCCGTCGGGATGTTTGAGATCGCACGTGACGCTCCGCTTGTTGCGGTTGATCGCCAGGTAGTACGCGGACACTCCCTTGATCGACGGCGGCGCCCAGTCGCGGGTCTCATCGCCGGTGCCGGGAATCTCGATCTTGACGACATCGGCGCCGTGATCGGCGAGCATCAGCGTGCAGTACGGTCCCGCGAGCGCGCGCGTGAGATCGACGACACGAATGCCATCGAGCGCGCCAGGCTCACCGCTGGTCAACCTGCCGTCACCGACCGCCAGAGTACCGTTGACGCGTGAGCGAACTTCTTCCGCTCTTTCCGCTCGGCGCCGTGCTGTTCCCGGGCGCTCTCATGCCGCTCCACATCTTCGAGCCGCGCTACCGCTTGCTGATCCGGCGCTGCATCGAGCGGCAGCGGCCCTTTGGGATCGTCCTCATCCGGAGCGGCCCCGAGGTCGGCGCGGGCGCCGAACCGTACGAGGTCGGGACCGAGGCGAAGATCGTGGCCGAGTCGCCATTGCCCGATGGCCGCTCCTACATCGTCACGCGCGGCGAGCGCCGCTTCGCTGTCGAGGGCCTCATCGCGGACGCCGAGCCATACCTCATGGGAAGGGTGCGTTATCTCGATGAGACCGATGGCGACCGTGCCCTCGATCGCGCGGGCGTGGCCCGCGAGGCGCTCGGCGCATACCTCCTTGCCGTGGTGGCCGTGACCGAAGACGCTCGTGGAGAGCGGGCGCTCGCCTACGATCTCCGCAACGCGCCCCCGAGCGACCTCGCGTACCGGATCGCCGGGAGCCTTGCCGTGGACGCGCCTCAGCAGCAGGCGCTGCTCGAACTGGAGACAGCTTCGGCCCGACTCGACGAGGAGACGCGAATCCTCAATCGCGAGACCGAGCTGCTTCGCGATCTTCTCGTGCGGCTCCGCGAGCGCGGGGAGCGAGCGGAGCTCAACTAAGCGAGGCCATCGGCGTAGCGGACGACCCCATCGGTGACCGCGCCGCTGACCTTCGCCCCAAGGATCTCGCTCTCTTCGACCTTCGCCAAGTCGCGGTCGACGATGGTCGCGTCGCACCGCATGCCCACCTCGAGCGTCCCCCAATCCTTCTCCCTGCCGGTCGAATACGCCGCTCCCGCGGTGTACGCGTGTATCGCTTCGTCGAGGCTGAGTCGCTGGGCGGGAAACCAGGCGTCGCGATCGCCGGGCCGCCGGCGGCTGACCGCCGCATGGATACCGAGTAGCGGATCGATCGGTTCGACGGGTGCGTCCGAACCGAACGCGAGGACCGCGCCTCGCTCGAGAAGCGTGCGCCACGGGTACGCCCGCGCTGTGCGCTTCGGACCCCAGTACCGGTCCGCGAGATCGCGGTCGCTCGTGCAATGGATCGGCTGCATCGACGCGATCACGCCGAGCGCGCCGAAGCGCCCGAGATCCTCCTCACGAACGAGTTGGATGTGTTCGAGACGCTGGCGCAGGGCGGGCGAGGTGATCCGCGTCGGCGCGACCGCGTCGAGGGCGACCCGCACCGCGCGATCGCCGATCGCGTGGATCGCCACGGCGAGCCCGCCGGCCGCGGCGCGGGCGACATCGCTCCGAAGCTCCATGGGGTCGAACGTGAGAATTCCGCGATCGTCGGTGCCTTCGTACGGCTCCTCGAGCGCGGCGGTCTGTGAGCCCAGCGCGCCGTCGGTGAAGAACTTGACGTGACCGAGCTGGAGCCACTCGTCGCCCTGACCAGTTCGCATCCCGGTCTCGAGCGCGGCGTCGAAGTCGAAGGGAGAGGTGTCACGAATCTGGGGCGGAGTCCCCGTCGTGGGAAGCGAAAGCGCAAGCGAACGATGCGGGATGCCCATCAGAGCGCGGACCTTGAGCTCGCCGTGCTCGCGCGCCCGCCGGAGCGCGGCATACGAGCTCGCCTGCTCGAGCGTCTCGACCCCAGTCACCCCTCTCTTCAGGGCCTCGTCTTGCGCTCGCATCGTGGCCGCGTCGCAGTCCGCCTCGGTCGCGGGCGGGACGGCGCGATCGGCGAGCTCGTTGGCGCGTTCCTGAAGGACGCCGGTCGGTGACCCCGCGGCGTCGCGAAAGATCGCCCCGCCCTCGGGCGCGACGGTGTCCGTTCCGATCTTCGCTGCGCGGAGCGCCGCCGTGTTCAGCCAGCGCGAGTGTCCGTCGCGGCTGCGCATGATCGTCGGGCGATCCCCGGTCACTCGGTCGAGGTCGGCCGCGGTCGGCCAGCGGCCCCATTTGTTCTTGTCGAACCGCCCGCCGGTGAGCCACTGCCGAGTGGAGAGCTCACGCGCGCGGCGTCCGATCTGCTCGAGTGCCTCCTCGATCGTCTTCGTGTCGCGGAGATCGAGCTCCGCCATCTGGAAACCCCACCACATGAAATGCACGTGCGCGTCGAACCAGCCGGGTGTCATCAAGCCGCGGCGCAGATCCACCCGCTGCGCATTCCCGGCCTCCCGAGCGACGTCCGCGGCGCGCCCGACGGCGACCACCCGGCCATCGCGTGCGAGTAACGCCTCGGCCGAGACACCGGATCGGACGTGGATCCGGCCGCCGTGAAAGAGCGTGGACGCCACTAGAGGAAGCCGGCGCGTCCGCGGAGTGGGACGAACTTCACGGCGCCATGCCTCGTTTCGCGTCCGTCCGGGTAGCGGACGACGAGGTGTTGCACCTCCTGGTCGCCAACCGGGGCCACGATGAGTCCATCCGGCGCGCATTGGCGTACCAGCTCTGGGGCGATGCCCGGCGACGCCGCGGTCACGAGGATGCGGTCGTAGGGAGCATCCGGCGGATAACCGATCGACGCGTCGCCAGCGATCACGTGCACGTTCTCGTAGCCGAGCTCCGCGAGACGAGCGCTCGCGCGGTCCGCGAGCGGCACGTGACGCTCGACAGTGACGACGTCGCGCGCGAGCTCGGCGAGCACAGCGGCCTGATACCCCGAGCCTGTGCCGACCTCGAGCAGGTGATGCGTCGGCTCGACCCGAAGCAGCTCGGTCATGCGCCCGACCACATAGGGCTGGGAAATCGTCTGACCCTCGGGTATGCCGAGCGCGTGATCTCCATAGGCGACGTCCTGATCTTCGTCGCGAACGAAGCGCTCACGTGGGATCTTCGCCATCGCTGCGAGCACGCGCTCGTCGCGAATGCCCATACGACGAAGCTCTCGGATCATCAGCTCCCGGTCGTAACCGAAATCCACCGAGCGAATTGTGTGCCCATGGGACGACCGGGTGAGCGCGGGCCCGACCGAGGGCCCCCGCGCGGTGGGGCACCGGCCGAAGGCCGGG
>JALYLL010000235.1 GCA_030774255.1 Chloroflexota bacterium
GAAGATCCGACACAGCTCCGCCGGCGGATCGGGTACGTGATCCAGCAGGTGGGCCTCTTCCCGCACCGAACCATCGGCGAGAACGTCGCTACGGTTCCGGAGCTTCTCGGCTGGCAGGCTGCGCGCATCCGAGCCCGCGTCGACGAGCTCCTCTCGCTCATCGGCTTCGACCCCGCGCGCATGCGCGACCGCTACCCAGCGCAGCTTTCGGGTGGCGAGCGCCAGCGGGTCGGCGTCGCGCGCGCGATGGCCGCCGAGCCGCCGCTCATGCTGATGGACGAGCCGTTCGGCGCGGTCGACCCGATCGTCCGCGAGCGGCTGCAGAACGAATTCCTGCAGCTGCAGCGCGCGCAGGGCATCACGGTGATCTTCGTGACGCACGACATCGACGAAGCGATCAAGCTCGGCGACCGCGTCGCGATCATGCGCGCGGGGAAGCTTGTGCAGTACGCGCCGCCGGGCGAGCTCCTCGCGCGACCCGCGGACGACTTCGTCGCGAAGTTCGTCGGCAGCGACCGCGGGCTGAAGCGCCTCGCGCTTCTCACCGTCGGTGGCGCGGAGCTCGATCCGCCGACGGATCCATCGGGCTTCGACGGCGCGCCGGTCCTTTCGCCTGCGATGAGCCTGCGGGACGCGCTCGCCGAGATGCTCGCGTCGGAGAAGCAGGTGGGCATGGTGCGCGACGGCGATCGGTACCTGGGCGTCCTCACGCTCGCGCACATCGGCAGGCTCCTCCGCACCGAGGACCGCCAATGACCCCGGGCGAGCCGCTCATCCGGGGGGACTGGCTGCTGAGCCACGTGGGCGAGATCGCCATGCGGGTGGCCGAGCATCTCGAGCTCACCGTGATCGCGGTCGTCGTGGGATTCCTGATCGCGTTCGTCCTCTCGCTCGCGGCACTGCGAATTCCCAAGCTCTACGCGCCGATCACCTGGACGACGGGGATCCTCTACACGATCCCGAGCCTGGCGCTGTTCGCTCTCCTCATCCCGTACACCGGCCTCTCACTTCTCACGGCCGAGATCGGTCTCGTGAGCTACACGCTTCTCATTCTCATTCGCAACATCGTTGCGGGGGTTCGCGGCGTGCCCGCGGAGGTGCGCGACGCGGCGCGCGGGATGGGGTACACGGACCGGCAGATCCTGTGGCGCGTTGAGATTCCGCTCGCACTCGCTGTGATCTTCGCGGGCATCCGAGTGGCAACGATCACGACGATCGGTCTGGTCACCGTGACCGCGCTGATCGGTCAGGGCGGAATGGGCTACTTCATCCTGCTCGGCATTCAGCTGTTCTTCAGCACCGCGCTCATCGTCGGCGCGCTCGGTTCGGTCGTGCTGGCCGTTTTGGCTGACGGCGCGCTGGTCCTCGCGCAGCGAGCGCTCACGCCCTGGACTTACGCACGATGAGCGCCCTCGTCGCTCTCGTTCGCTGGCTTACCGACCCTGTGAACTGGCAGGGCTCGCACGGCATCCCGATCCGCGTCCTCGAACACATCGAGCTCTCCGGCCTCTCCGTGCTGGCCGCTCTCGTCATCGCGATGCCGATCGCCCTGTACCTGGGTCACACCGGACGGGCGGGCTTTATCGCGATCAACGTGGCGAACATCGGGCGCGCCCTGCCGTCGCTCGCGCTCCTCGCATTCGGGTTGGTCATCGCGATATCGCTCGGACTCGGCCTTGGCTTCTGGCCAACGGTCTTCGCGCTCGTTCCGCTCGCGATCCCGCCGATCCTCACCAACTCGTACGTCGCCATCCGCGAGGTCGACCGCGACATCGTCGATGCCGCTCGGGGAATGGGCCTCAGCGAGGGCCAGATCCTTCGCTCGATCGAGGTCCCCCTCGGCCTGCCGCTCATGCTCGCCGGCATCCGGACCGCCGCCGTGAACGTCGTCGCGACCGCGACCCTCGGTGCCCTGGTGGCGGGAGGTGCGCTCGGCCGGTTCATCGTCGATGGGCTCGCCCTCCAGGAGTACGACCAGCTCATGGCCGGCGCCCTCCTCGTGGCGCTCCTTGCGGTCGTTACGGAAGTCTCATTTGGTGCACTTGAGCGAGCGACCGTGCCGCCGGGAATGGTCGCCATCCGTTGAGCGTTGCGCCTCGTATCGGGGTACTAGAAGCACATACTCGCGTAGGCCGGAAGACTAAGCGCTACGGCCGGGGAGGATCCCACATGAACCTGCGACGAGCTCTATTTGCCGCGTTTATCGCGGCGTCCGTTGTGGTCACCGCATGCGGCACGGCTGGGTCAGGAGGCGGGACGAAGCCTGCGGTCACGGTCGGGTCCACGAACTTCTACGAGCAGCTCACCCTCGGCGAGCTTTACAGCCAGATACTCGAGGCGAACGGCTACGCGGTCACGCGGAAATTCAACCTCGGGAACCGTGAGATCGTCGAGCCGGCCATCGAGTCGGGCCAGATCGACATCGACGCCGAATACCTGGCCACGCTGCTCGCCTTCGTCGACAAGGACGGCACGATCGCCAAGCCGT
>JALYLL010000236.1 GCA_030774255.1 Chloroflexota bacterium
TCGAGCAGAGCGTCCTCATCCGCGACATCTCAATCTGGCCCGGGTGTGACGGGTGCCTGCGGGCCTCGATCGGAACGCCGGCGGAGAACGACCGCTTCATCGCCGCGCTCGACACCGTCTTCGCCGCTCCCGCCGCACGCCGATAGCCGGCCCGACCCTCCTCGTCGACGCGGCGAGCCTCGCGTATCGCGCGTATCACGCCGTCCCCGAGTGGAAGGCATCCGATGGAACGAACGTGAACGCCGCCCTCGGGTTCCTGAACTTCATCTCCCGCCTTCTACCCGATCGCCGGCCGTCGAAGCTCTTTGTTGCGCTCGACGCCGACTGGCGCCCGCAGTTCCGCGTCGACGCGATCCCTTCGTACAAGTCGCACCGGGTCGCTGGACCGGACGACCCGCCCGACCCGGTGGACCCGCAGATGAAGATCATCATCGAGCTGCTCAACGCATTCGGTATCTCGGTTGCCGCCGCGGACGGATACGAGGCGGAGGACGTGATCGCCACGATCGCGGAAGGCACGACCGGTCCGATCGAGATCGTGACGGGTGACCGCGACCTCTTCGCGCTAGTGAAGGATCCGAACGTGCGCGTGCTCTACACGCTGCGCGGCGTGAGCGAGCTCGGGCAGGTCGACGAGACCTACATCCGCAACAAGTACGGCGTGCCGGGCGACCGGTACTTCGACTACGCGGTGCTCCGGGGCGATCCCTCCGACGGTCTTCCCGGCGTCCACGGCATCGGCGAGAAAACGGCAAGCCACCTCGTCACGAAGTACGGATCGCTCGAAGGCATCCTTGCGGCGACCGACATATCGGCCACGATCCGCGCGAAGCTGCGCGCTGACGCGGACTATGTCGCCGCCGCGCGGAAGGTCGTCTGGATGGCCCGCGACGCTCCGGTGACCGGAGGGGACGGCACCATTCCGCGAAAGCCCGCCGACCCCGAGAAGCTCGAGAAGCTCGCGAAGCGATACTCGCTTGGAGCCGCCGTTGGGCGACTTATGGACGCGCTCGCGGCCTAACATTCACCCCTCGTGATCGTCTATCCCGCGATCGACATCTATGAAGGCCGCGCCGTACGCATGACGCGCGGCGATTTCGACACGGTCGAGCAGGTTGCGGCGTCACCCATCGAGGCGGCGCGGAAGCTCGTCGCCGAGGGCGCGGAGTGGCTCCACATCATCGATCTCGACGGATCGCGCACAGGCAAGCCCGCGAACCTCGATCACCTCCGCGCGATCGCCAACCGCTTCACCGTGAAGATCCAGGCGGGCGGCGGCATCCGCGACTTCGACACGGCCGAAGCCTTCGCCGAGGCCGGCGCGTCGCGCATCGTGGTGGGGACCGCGGCAATCGACGATCCGGAGCTCATCGGCCGGCTCGTCGACCGGCATGCCGACGGCCTTGCCGTATCGGTCGACGCGCGCAATGGAATGGTCACGACAGACGGCTGGACGGAGACGACGAACATCCGCGCAGTCGATCTCATGCAGCGTCTCGCCGTGACGGGCGTACCGACTGTCATCTACACGAACGTGTCCATCGACGGAACGCTCCAGGGCCTCGACCTCGCCTCGACCGAGGCGGTCGCCCGCGCGTTCGGGGGCGACGTCATCTACTCGGGCGGCGTCGGCTCGCTCGAAGACATCGCCGCGCTCGGGAAGCTCCGCCATCGCGGGTTGCGCGGGGTCATCGTCGGTCGCGCGCTGTACCTCGGCCGCTTCACCTTGAAGGACGCGCTGCGCGTCGCGCGCGACGGCGCCTCGCGCTAGCCGAGGAACTCCAGCAGCAGCCGGTTCACGACCTCGGGGCGCTCCTCCATCACCCAATGGCCGGTGTTTGGGACGTACTCGATGCGGGGCGAGCTCTCGAACAGGCCGTCCATCCCGCGTGTGAGCTCCATGCCGAGCGCGAAGTCGTCCTCGGCCCAGATGAGGAGCGTCGGCGCCTTGATCTTTCCCCGCGCCAATGGCGAACGGAGGGCGGCGCGGTAGTAGTTGATCGCGGCGGTCGCTGCGCCGGGTGCGCTGAATGCGCGGGCGTACTCGTCGAGGTCGGCGTCGGTGAAGGTGTCCGGCTTCGCGGTGCGGCGCATTGAATCCTTGAGCCCCTTTGCGCCGTTGCGCCGGAAGGACCATTCCGGCAGCCACGGGAGCTGGAATGCGAAGATGTACCAGCTCTTGCGGATCTGCGTCCAGTTCGAGCGAAGCGCCTTTTGCATGATCGCCGGGTGCGGACCGTTGAGCACTACGAGCCGATTGACCGCGTCCGGATGCAGGGTCGCGAGAGTCCATGCGACCGCGCCGCCCCAGTCATGGCCGACGACGTGGGCGCGCTCCTCGCCGAACGCATGTATGAGCGCCACGATGTCGTCCGCGACGACAGAGGTGCGATACGCGGCGATGCCTTTCGGCTTGTCGCTTGCGCCGAAGCCCCGCAGGTCGGGCGCGACGACCCGAAATCGCTTCGCGAGATCCGGCACCTGCTTGCGCCAGGCACGGGACGTTTGGGGGAAGCCGTGAAGCAGGAGGACGAGCGGGCCCTGACCTTCCACCACGCAGTGAAGACGGACGCCGTTGACGCCGATGTCGCGCTCCACCGAGCCATGCTGGCATGCCCGATGCCAGTGGGTCCGGGTGATGTCTAGCGACCTCGCCTTCAGTGTCGGGCTACTCGCGGGATGGCTCGCTCTGGTCGTCTGGTTGACCTGGCCTGACCCGCACTGCAAGTGCTGCCCCGAGCGCCAACACGCGCGCCAGCCACGCGACCGAAAGGTCTAGCCGAACCCTCGCGCGCGACGCCTAGCTCGAGCTCCGTTGCCCTGTCGCTGGCCGCGATGGCGCAAGGACCGGCCGAAGCGGCGCGCCAAGCACCAGGGCCTCGAACGTCATCAGCAGCCACGTCTCGTACTCGGCCGGCGACCAGCCAGAGCTCGTCACCAGAAGTCGGAAGATCTCCGGACTGGAGAGCGTAGCGAGGAGATCGGTGCCCTCCTTCTGGGTCAAGCCCTTTCGTAGGCGGCCCGATCGGGCCAAGGCACGGACAATTCCCGCGCAGCGTCCCCGCACGTTTTCCTCGGCGACGTGCTCGAGCTTTGCGATCACGGGATCGCTGGCGGCCGCCCCAAGAAGGATCCGATACACATCTCCGGATTGCTCGTAGAAGACTCGGTTGAACGCGGCGCCAAGTTTGAGCCTCCGCACCGGATCCTTCTCCGCGACGAACTGCCCGATGATCGCGAGCAACTCTCCTTCGCCCTGCGCGACCTTGAGAAGCTCGAGCAGGATGGCTCGTTTGGTCCCGAAATTCGCGTACACCGTCTGTACGGCGACGCCGGCCTCGCGGGCGATGGCCTCCAGCGTCGTCGCGCCATAGCCCCGGCTACCGAAGAGCTTCCGGGCGCTGATAACGATCACGCGGCGTGTCCCTTCGGCGAGGAGCCGCGCCTGGCCCCGACGGTACTGGGCGCGGTAGTCCCTCTTGACTGCGGGCATTAGAGTTCGAGCCTAGCAAGATAGAGTGACACTCTATCGGGATAGAGAAGCACTACTCGCGGTGGGAGGATTGCCGTGGACACTTCGAAGCTCGCGCGGCTGGGCGGCGTGGCGGCCGCCCTGGGAGGCCTCATGCTCGTGCTGTACAACGCGACCGAGCTCGCCTTGTTCACAGGCGCTCCGCTGAGCGACTTATCGACCCGACCGGGGTGGGTGCCCTTCCAGGTGATCGGCGTGTTCGGCAGCGTCGTCATCGTCCTCGGCTTGATCGCGCTCTACTCGAGACAGGCCGAGCGAGCAGGATGGCTCGGCCTAGTGGGGTTCGTCGTTTCTCTCGCTGGCGCGTTGGGGTACAGCGGCGCCAGCTGGGCCGCCGCGTACATCGTCCCGCCCGTCAGTCGCGTTGCGCCGTCGATCGTCGACGGCCCCGATCAGCTCGTTGGCGCCGGCCTGATCAGCACGATCCTGCTCGCTGCCGTTGGCTGGATCCTGTTCGGGATAGCGACGATCCGCGCTGGTGTATTTCCACGTTGGACCGGGATTCTGATCATCGTCGCGAACGTAATGCCGTTCATCTTGCAGCCATTTGGGATCCCAACGCAGATCAGCCCGATCGCCCTCGGCGTGGCGATGATCGGGATGGGCTATCAGATTCTCAGCAGCGATCTCGTCCCGGTGCGGGTCCCAGTGCACGCGTAGCCTGCATCCTCAGGGGAGCTCCGCCTCGGTCGGCGCGACGAGAAAGATCCAGATGTCCCACGCGACGTGGCTCACGACGAGCGCGCCGAGAGGCATGCCGACCGCGCGAAGGAATCCCCAGTAAGCCCCGGCGATCGTCGCCGCGCCGATGAGTGTCGCGTTCTCGGTCACGATGTGCGCGCCGCCGTAGAGCGCGGTCGCCGTCAGGTAACCGGCGCGGCCCTGCACGAAGCCGCGCCAGAAGAGCTCCTCCGCCGGACCGATGATGAGACCGAGGCGCGCGGCGAGCTCCTCCTTCGGCCGAAGCGAACGCAGCGCGTAGATGTCGCCGATCTC
>JALYLL010000237.1 GCA_030774255.1 Chloroflexota bacterium
GTCTGCCTCATGCGTCGCGGATCTCGTGACCGGTGAGATCGAGGAAAACGTCCTCCAGGTTGGCCTTCTGCTGGAGGACCGGCTTCGTGAATCCCCGCGTGAGAAGGTCGTCGATCAGCTTGCGCGGCGGGTCGAGTGCAACGATGTTTCCCTCGTCCATGATCGCGACGCGGTCGCACAGGATCTCGGCCTCGTCGAGGTAGTGGGTCGTCAGAAAGACCGTGGTTCCGCGGCCCTGGATGCTTCGGATGAGGTCCCAGAGATTGCGGCGCGCCTGTGGATCGAGGCCCGTGGTCGGCTCGTCCAGAAAGAGGACCTGCGGCTGGTTCACGAGTGCCGTCGCGATCGAAAGCCGCTGTCGCTGTCCACCCGAGAGCTTCGCTTGCGGCTGCGCGGCGCGCTCCTCGAGCTCGACCTGACGCAAGAGTGCGAGCTCGTCGACCTCGAGGTCGTAGCACGCCGCGAAGAACCGCACGGTCTCGCGCGCCGTCAGGTTGTCGGGGAACGCGCTCGCCTGCAGCTGCACGCCGATGCGACGCTTGACGCCCGCTGGGTCGGAGAACACATCGACACCAGCCACGGTTGCCGATCCGCCGTCGGCTTTGCGGAGTCCTTCGAGGATCTCGACGGTGGTGGTCTTCCCCGCTCCATTCGGACCGAGCAGGCCGAAGACCTCTCCTGGCTCGACGAAAAAGCTGATGCCGCGGACGGCCTCGATATCGCCGTAGCGCTTTCGCAGGTCGGTGACCTGCACGATCGGCGGCATGACCCGAACGCTAGCGGTTCGCGACGAACGCGGCGTAGGCGAGATCGTGAAGATAGAAAGCGAATGGAAGGAGCACCACCGCCGCGACGACGATGCGTACCACGATCGGGTTTGGCCGGCGAAGGCGCGTGTACGTGATCTCGAGCGTCGCCGTGATCGCAGCGAGGATCGGGACCTGCGCGACCCAGTGGAGAGGATCGGCGCGATCGACGACAAGTGCGTACACCACGGCGCCTCCGAGTAGTCCGGTGGCGAGTCCGACGACCGCGAAGACGCCCGCGTTGCGGACCGGATCGCGAAGGGCGAGCAAAAGACCGAGGCCGAAGGCGAGAAGGACGGCGGCGATCATCCGTTCGTAGATCCGGTTGTATGGCTGGAACAGGAACGCTGATGGAAATGCGATCGACAGGATCACCGGAAGGATGAAGAGCGTGGCGCACACGACCCCGACGGCACGAGCGCCGCGCAGCGTGGCGGAGTCTGCCGGAAGCTGGCGCTCCATCTAAGGGAGGCCGAGTCTCGTACGCTTAGGGTTCGGTGTCGAATCGGGGAGCAGCTTCCGCGACCCTGCCGAACGTCCGCGCGCTTTCGGCGCCCAGGGTGAGGGGCTCTCTGGGTTTCGCCGCTGTCCTGTCCTTGCTCCTACCGGGGCTCGGCCAGTTGTACCAGGGACGATGGGTGCGCGGCGCTCTCATGATCCTGCTGCCCATCTTCACGGTCCTTCTGGCGGGCGCATTCATCGCCATCGCCGATCCGCTCACGAGCTTCGTCCTCCGCAACGCCGCGGCGGTGACGTTCCTGGTCGCGGCCGCCTTCTTCACGTACCACCTGTTGGTTGTCGCCGACGCGTTCATGGGAAAGCTCCGCGAGTTCGGCTCCCTTCGCGGTCGGCACGTCATCGACTACCTGGTGCTCGCCGTCGTCTGCGTCACGCTCGCCGCGTTCTACGCGACGGCCTATCGCGGATCTGCGCCGTGGGCCGGCCTCGCGTCGAAGATCTTCGCGCCGCTCGCGAACGCGCCGCTCGTCGGTACGGCACCCGGACAGGAGGCGCCGACGCCCGAGTGGACCGGAACGGAGCGCCTGAACATCCTCTTGCTGGGAATCGACTCGCGTGACGATGGATCGTCGACGAAGAACACCGACACGATGATCGTCCTCAGCCTCGACCCGGTGAACAAGACCGGCGCCATGCTCTCGCTCCCTCGCGACGTGTACATCGACCGCCCGGGCGAGTTCACCGACAAGATCAACGCCGCCTACGCCTTCGGCGGCTACGACCTCACGCGAAAAGTCGTCGAGGATCTGCTCGGCATCCGGCTGAACGCGTATGCGCTCGTGGACTTCGACGCGTTCACCAAGATCGTCGACTCGGTCGGCGGAGTCGTGATCGATGTGAAGCGTCCGGTGCGTGACGAGTCCTACCCCACCCCGGACTACGGGATCGAACGCCTTGATATCACGGCGGGTCCACAGCTGATGGACGGCCAGACCGCGCTGCGGTTCGCCCGCTCGCGACACGACACGAACGACTACAGCCGAGCCCAGCGGCAGCAGCTCGTCCTCTCCGCCCTGCGGACGCGCATGGCCGAGGGCGATTTCATCCGCGGCCTGCCTGGTCTCGTCGACCGCGTCGGAAGCGCGGTGCAGACGAACTTCGATCCGGCCAACATCCTGCCGCTCGCGCAGTTCGGCACGGGCATCGACGGCGACGCTATCCGTAGCGAAGTGCTCTATCCGTGCGGGGGCGCGTACCCGCACTGCGAGCTTCAATCGTCCGGAGGAGCGAACGGCTTCTACCTGATCCCCGACCGCGCCAAGATTCGCGACCTCGCGGCAGCTCTCTTCTATGACCCACAAGTCAAATCAGAGGGCGCGCAGGTGGAGGTACGGAGCGCAGGAGCCCGCAGCGGCGTGGCACAGAGCATCGCAGACCGACTTACAGAGCGGGCGTTCACCGTCTCGACGGTGAGCGACGGCGCCGCCGGACGCTCAGCCGTCCTCGTGCGCAACAGTGCGAAGCGCTACACGGCGAACGCGTTGGCCCAGCAATTAGGAGGATTGCCGGTAGACACGCTGCCGAGCAGCGAGACGACCGCAGCGGACATCGTCGTCCGCGTCGGAACCGACTTCCGCGGCCTCGCGACCGACTTAGCTCGCTAGTCGATTCAACGAGTCGCGGGTGGCACGGCGCAGCGGGTCTCTCACGAAGCGCGGGTGCCCCGGGGCCCCGCCGCAGCGAACGGCAGTGAGCTGCGAGGCGGGGAGGGTGCGCTGAGGGAGAGACCCGCGTAGCCGGGACAGGACCCGCGACGATCCGGGACAGGACCCGCGACGCGCGATCGCGAAACTGCGATAGCCGGTCGCGAAGACGCTAGGTCTTCTTCTTCGCCTTCTCGATCCGCTCGCGATCGGCGAGCGCCTGCTTGACGGTGCCGAACTTCGAGAGTGTCTCGCGGCGGTCGTCCTTGACGCCGCGACGGAAGGCGGGGTCACTCGCGCTGCGTCTGGCGAGGTCCGCGTCGCGTCCGGCGGCGTCGATCGCGCGGACGATGCGACCGATAGCGTTCGGCTTCTTGAGCTTCTTCTTAGCGGTCA
>JALYLL010000238.1 GCA_030774255.1 Chloroflexota bacterium
GGTCCGAACCAAACGACGCCGTGACCATGCACGAGGATCGCTGGGCGTACTGCGCCGCTGGCGCCCGGGCGCCACACGACTGGCACGCGATGCCCGCCGGCGGCATGTCTTTGGAAGATGCGAAGCAGTTCGTCCTACGGCAACCGATCCGGCAGGTCGACACGACGGGTCAGCACTCCGACTGACAACTTCTCCAAACGACGTGGGAGGCCCGTGCTCGGTGGGGGCAGGGCCTCCCCGTCACGCTCCAGCGGCAAGACGCGCGCGTAGCTTCGCGCCCGCGAGGCCACGGTGTGAGATGCGGTGTTTCTCCTCCGATGGGAGCTCGGCCATCGTGCGGCCATCTCCGGCGATGACGAACACCGGGTCGTAGCCAAACCCACCGTCGCCGCACGGCGACTCCGCGATCTCCCCATGCACTTCGCCTTCGAAGAGCTCGACATGTCCGTCGGGCGACGCCAGGGCGGTGACGCAGACAAAACGAGCCGACCTGTCCTCGACGCCGTCAAGAAGCGCGAGCAGCTTCGCGTTCCGTTCCTCGGCGCTGGCGTCCTCACCGAAGAAGCGCCGGCTGCGCACGCCAGGCGCGCCGTGTAGCGCATGCACCTCGAGACCTGAGTCATCCGCGACCGTTTGAAGTCCGCTCCTGATCGCGTACGCGCGCGCTTTGGCGGACGCGTTCTCGGCGAACGTATGCGCGTCCTCGCCTGGCTCCGGCGGCACGGGGTCGAGATCCGTCGGTGCGACGAGCTCGATATCGAGGCCGCCGAAGATTTCGCGGTACTCGCGGAGCTTGCCGGGGTTCGACGAGCCCAAAAGAATGGGGTGCCGGTCTTCGGGACCTTTTCTCACACGTCCATGGTCGCGCTCGCGGCTTCGAGGCGCAGACCGCGTCCGAGCCGCCAAGGAGCCCACCAGTTCGCGCGGCCGAGGAGACGCATCGTGGCGGGAACGACGAGCGCGCGGACGAGGGTCGCATCGAGCAGGACGGCGATGGTGAGCCCGATGCCGACCGACTTGATGATCACGACGTCGGCGAGCGCGAACGCGACGAAGACGCCGACCATGATGGCCGCCGCGCCGGTGATGAGCCTGCCGCTTCGCTCGAGACCCATGGCGACCGCGGCAACGTTGTCGCCAGTACGCCGGTACTCCTCCTGGATCCGCGAGAGCAGGAGCACCTCGTAATCCATCGAGAGTCCGAACATGATGCAGAACATGATCACGGGGAGGCTCGGCTCGATCGACTGCGGCGTGAAGTTGAGGATGTTGGCGAAGTGGCCCTGCTGGATGATCCACACCAGGGCGCCGAACGAGGCCGCGACGGAAAGCGCGTTCATCGCGACCGCTTTGAGCGGGAGTACGACCGATCCCAGCAGGAAAAACAGCGCAATCATCGTCGTGAGCGTCACGAACCCGACCGCGATCGGCGTGCGCGCGACGAGATAGTCCACCGCATCGACGTCGGACGCGGTCTGGCCCGTAACGAGCACGGTCCCGCCATCGAGTGTCTCTGCTCGGGCGGCCCTGACGATGGCGCGAGCCTCGTCGCTCTGCGCGGTGCTCGCGGTGCGGACGGACAGAAGCGCGATGTGCGGACCCACGGGGCTGAGCGGCATGTCGACGCGCAGCACATTCGGGAGCGCCGCCAGCCGGCTGCGCAGGTCGTCAAGAGCGCCACGGTGCCCGAGAGGGTCGTCCGAGAAGCGCGCGACGACGGTGATCGTCGATTGGTCCTGGCCGGGGAACTCGTGCACGAGGACGTCGTACCCGTGCCGAGACTCGATCGTCGGCGGGAGGATCGTCGCATCCGCCGATGCGAGACGAAGCTGCACGAATGGGGATGCGGCGATCGCGATGAGCGCGATAGTCGGCACGAGCACGAGCACGGGGTGCCGCATCACGGTCATAGCGATCGCGTGCCAGACGCCGGAACCACTTCGGCCTCGGGGCAGTGGGAGGCGCCACGCTCCGACGCGCGGTCCGAAAATCGAGAGCAGAGCGGGCAGGAAGGTGAGTGCGTAGAGCACGGCCGCCGCGACCACGAGCGAGCCGCTGATACCGAGCGAGACGAGGAACGTCCCCGGGTAGAACAGCATCCCGGCGAGACCGATGGCGACCGTGATGCCCGAGAACAGGATCGCGCGGCCGGCCGTCCCGAGCGCGATTGCTACCGCGTCTTCGACGTTCCTCCCGCGCGCGAGCTCCTCACGGAAGCGGCTCACGATGAAGAGCGAGTAGTCGATCGCGACACCGAGACCGATGAGCGTCACGATATTCAGCGCGTACTGCGAGACGTCGGTCGCCCGCGCGAGGGCGAACGTCGCCCCGAGGCCGGCCACGATGACGAGGATCCCCACACCGAGGGTGAGGATCGCCGCGGCGGCGCTGCCGAAGACGACAAGCAGCAGGATGAACGCGAGCGGCAGCGACACGAGCTCGGCCCGCTGAAGGTCGCGGTCGAGGGTCGCGTCGATGTCGCCGTTCAGCGGAATGTTTCCGGTGGCGAGAACCTCGAACGTCTCCGTGCGGACAAGCGACCGGAGCTGCGGGAAGAACGCTTCGGCCTCGGTCGTGGTCCCCTTCACCGTGACGTTGGCGAGGGCGCGCATCCCATCCTTCGATCGCAGCGCCGCGGCCGACGCTGCGGGGGCGCTGTCGGGCGTGACGACCGAGGTGACCCGTGGATCCGCCCGTAGCGGAGCAAGCGCGGCGCTCATGCCCTCGACGAAACGCGGATCTGTCGCGGGCACACCCTCTTTGCTCGTGAAGATCAGCACGAACGATGAGGTCGCCGCGGCTGGAGCGCCCGCTACCGGAGGGAATTCGTCACGGATGAGCTGGCTCGTCCTGCCGGCCTCGGTGTCGCGGAATTGGACGTTCCGGAGCTGGCCGCCGGCTAGAAGAGAGGCGACCCCGAGCCCGAGTGTGAGCAGGGATACGACGAGGACGATCCACCGGCGCCGGTAGACGAAGCGGCCCCACCAGCCGAGAAGTCCCATGTCGGCCTATATACGCGCGGGCAGAGCCCGACGTTCCCTAACGAAGCGCGGCGCGCTGGGCCGCGATGAGCTGGGCGATCCCGTCCAGGGCAAGCGCGAGGACCCGGTCGAAGTCGTCGCGCGAGAAGGGCCGGCCCTCGGCGGTCCCCTGGACCTCGATGAGCTCGCCCTCGCCCGTCGCGACCACGTTCACGTCGGCGTCGGCGATGGAGTCCTCGGCATACGCAAGGTCGAGGAGCAGCTCCCCCTTCACGTAGCCCGCGGACACCGCGGCGACGTTGCGCACGATGGGCGATGGTTTGACCTTGCGGACGGCGTGAGCGAGCGCGATGAACCCGCCGGTGATCGCAGCCGTCCGCGTCCCGCCGTCGGCCTGGATCACCTCGCAGTCGACCATGACGCTGCGGGGTCCGAGCGCCTTCAGATCGATCGCGGCGCGCAACGCGCGACCCACCAGGCGCTGGATCTCGAAGGTCCGTCCGCCCGGCCGTCCCGCGATGCTCTCGCGCTGGCTGCGCTCGGGCGTGCTGCGCGGCAGCATCGCGTACTCCGCGGTGATCCATCCGGTGCCCTTGCCTTCGAGAAACTTCGGCACGCTCTCTTGAAGGGTCGCGAGGCAGAGCACCTTCGTGTCTCCAAATGAGATCTCCGCCGACCCTTCGGCGAACTTCGACACGCCGACGTTGATGGTGATCGGACGGAGGGCTGTGGCCGTGCGGCCGTCCGGCCGGACATAGCTCATGCGCCCGGGGGATGGGGGGCAGAGCCCCCCAACTCGCTGGTCTCGTCCCACACGCGTCGCATCTCGTCGGGAGCGTACGACTCGAGGGCGCGGCCATCTTTCGCGGCTCGGGCCTCGACGCGCCCGATGTGCGCCGCGAAGCGCTCGTTGGCTTCGCGGAGCGCGGTCTCCGCATCGAAGCCGGAGTCGCGCGCCGCGGCGACGACGTCGAAGAGGAGCTCGCCGAGGAAGTCCTGATCGTCGATGTCGAGCGGGAGGTCCAGACGCGGAGGCTCGATCTTCACGCGCGCAGCCCGTTCGAGCATCCGCTCGGCGGCGAAGAGCGCCGGGAGCTCGCGCGGGATGCCCCCCAGGAGCGACTTCTGCCCATCGCCCTGCTCCTCGCGCTTGATCCCTTCCCACTGCGCGAGGAGATCGCCTCCGGCTATTTCTTTCCCGGCGAACACGTGGGGATGCCGGCGAATGAGCTTTTCGTTCAGCCGGCGCGCGACCTCGTTCGCGTCGAACGTTCCTTCTTCGCGCCCAAGCTGCGCGTGAATCGCGATCTGGAACAGGAGATCGCCGAGCTCGTCGCGGAGGCGCGCCGGATCGCCCGAGTCGAGCGCGGCGAGCGCCTCGTACGCCTCCTCGAGAAGGTGCGGCCGCAGCGACGCGTGGGTCTGCTCGCGGTCCCACGGGCAGCCGTCCGGTGCGCGAAGCCGCTCGGCGATCCGCATCACGGCGTCGAGCGACGCCAGATCGGCGAAGGGCTCGAGCGGCGCGAGTACGAGAAATCGCGAGGTTCCCGCGTCGCGCTCCGCGTCGGCGAGCGTGGTCGCGCGGTCAGGCTGGAGCAAGGTGACGGCGTGAGCGGCGGGATAACGCGCGCGGAGCAGTGACCAATCGACCGGCGCGTCGAGAGCGATCGCGACGGCGCGCAGCGTCGAGAAGGCGTGCCGGTCCAGGCGGCTCGCAGGGACGAGGTCGATGCCGGCTGGCCAGCGCTCGAGCACGGCGGCGAGCGCCGCCGTGCTACTCGAACTCGAGGCCAGGGATGAGGCGGCGGACGTCGTGGGCCTTCTTCTGCTGATTCAGCCAGTACGTGTACGCGTTGTCGTTGATGGTCTTTTTCTGCGCGTCCTCGAGGTCGCGCGAATCGGATTTCTCGATGACCTTGTACCAGGTGGTCAAGGTCAGACCGTTGTGCTGCTGGCTCCGCTGACCGGCGGCGAGGTTGAAGAGCTCATTCTCGGCCGGGAGGTCCGTGAGCATCCCGCGGGCGATCCACCCCATGTCGCCACCCTGGTCCTTGGTCGCGCTGTCTTCGGAGTACTGCTTCGCGACGTCCCCGAAGTCCGTTCCGGCGTCGAGCGCCTTACCGATGTCGGACACCTTTTTCAGCTGATCGGTGAAGGCCTGGAAGTCGCCACCGACCGGGCGAGGCGTCCCGACCTGGATCTGCGCGACGTGAACCTGGGCTGTCGGAGAGACCACGCCGCGGTCCTGCTGCCGCTTGGTGAACTCGTCGCGCAGGATGTCGTGCTGCGTGTGCCGCTTGACGTCGGCCGCCGTGAACCCGCTCGCGAACCAGCGCTTGACGATGTCATTCTCAGCGGGGCCGCGACGCTCCTCGACCTGGATGATGTGGTAACCGAAGTCGGACCTCACCGGATCGGAGATCTGTCCGATGGCGAGAGCCTTGGCCGCGTCCTCGAAGGGCTTCACGAACTGACCCTTACTCACCCAGCCGAGCTCGCCGCCCGACGCCGAGCTTCCCGGATCCTGCGAGAAGTCCTTGGCGAGCTGGTTCCACAGGTCCTGGTTGTTCGGGTCCTGTCGCAGCTGGTCCCGGATCGCGGTCGCCTTCGCGAGCGCGTTCGATTCGTCCAGCGCCTTGTCGGTCGCCGCCGAATCGAACGTGATCAGGATGTGCCGGCTGCGGAACTGGCCGAAATCGTCCTCGTAGCGCGCATCGACGTCCTGTGGCGAGACGGTGATGCCGTCTGCCCGCGCCTGCTGGTCGAGGATCGCGTACTCCTCGAGGGTGTTGAGCGCGCTGCGGTCGTACGAGGCCTTCTGCTCGGCGATCTGCGGATCGTCTTCGTAGCCGGGCGGCACGCCGTACTCGATGTAGAAACGCGCGAGCTGGTACGTGCGCTCGCCCTTCCAGTCGCGCATCGCCACGACCTTGCCGTCGAACTTCATCGCGGGCTTCAGGTTGTCCTGGTAATACCTGTCGCTCGCAGCCCAGCTCACCAGACCCAAGACGAAGAACAGCACGGCCGAGAAGACGGTCACGATGACCGCCTGCTGGCGGCGCTCCCGCTGCCAGCGCGCGGTGCGCTGCCTTCGGGTGAGACGTGGAAGTGGGATACGGCGGGCCATATGTGGAGACCTAAATTGTACGGGAGTTATCTGGCATCAAAGGACTTTGCGGTACACGGCGAGCGTTTCATCGGCTGCGCGATCCCACGAGAACATTGCCGCCCTCGCGCGCGCGCGGCCGCGCAGGCCCGCGCTGAGCGACGCGTCGCCGAGGAAGCGACCGAGCGCGCTCGCGAGCGCTTCTTCGTCGCCGCTCGGAACGAGGAGGCCCGCGTCGCCGACGACTTCGGCCACGGCGCCGCCGGCGTACCCGACGACGGGCGTCCCGGCAGCGAGCGCTTCGAGGGCGGTGAGCCCGAAGCCCTCGAGGAGTGCGGCGTGGAGCAGACACTCCGCTCCCGCGTACAAGGCGGCGAGCGTGGGCTCGTCCACGAAGCCGGTGACGATCACGCGATTGCGCGGGACACGCTCGGTCTCGAGGGCATCCCGCAGATGCGACGAGAGCTTGCCGAGATCGCCGACGATCACGAGGCGCAGGTCCTTGTCACGCTCCGCGGCGGCGGCGAACGCGCGGAGAAGGCCACGCACGTTCTTGCGCGGGTCGAACTGACCGACGTAGAGGACGTAGCGGTCGGGCACGGCGAAGCGCGCTCGGGCGAGCGCGCGTCCCTCGTTCGCCGGCGGCGGATCGAAGTCGCTGTCGACGGCCTCCG
>JALYLL010000239.1 GCA_030774255.1 Chloroflexota bacterium
CCATGCGGTACTCACCCGGCCCCATGGGCCTCGAGCGGTTCAGCCACCCGTCGTCCTTGAACCGCTGACCCCGACGCGGCTCGCGCTTCCAACGGATGACATCCCCGTCGGGCCGCATCGCCGGATGGACGAGCAGCTCGCCGCGGGCGATGCTCGCGAGGTCGTTGTGACAAGTCGGTCGCGAGCATAGAGCGAGCCCTCCGCGCGCTATGGCGTGATGGGTCACCGTCACGCGCTTACCGTCGATCTCCACGGTCACGTCGCGGCCCACGATCTCAAGAGTCATAGGGGACGATCCACCAGCCTGTGCATTCCTTAGCGCCCCTTCGGCAGGTTCATGAACCCGTCGCCGCAATCATAAGGCTCGTCGAGAGGGTTATGAGGTAAGGTCACGATCGAGCCGAGCTCTAAGGAGGAGGAGCCATCAGGATCTGGAAGCGGCACCACATGGGAGCCCCCGCGCCGATCCCCGGGCCCACGATCACCCAGGCCGATCTCGACGAGGGGGTTCTCTGGCCGTACCCGCCCGAGTGGATCGTTCGGTTCTCGCCCGAACGATCGCGCCACTTGATCGATGTGGAGATGGCGACGGATGCCGACGGGATGGTATTCGTCACGGGGTATGCGGTCCGCTCGGGCGTTCCGACCTCTGCCTCCGGGACGACGGTCGATCCGTGGCTGGAGGGCGCCGAGGTCGAGCCCGTCTCCCCGCGGGACGTGCAGCGGATCTCGCTCTGGCGGTTCGCCCGAGCCGCCCTCGCGCTCGCGCGTGACCCTTTGGTTCCCCAAGGTCGTCAAAAGGCAGAGCGCGTTCTCATGCCCCGGGGGTTGCCTAAGAACGGGGTCGGGGCCGAGTTCTATCAAGAGCTGCTGCAGACGGCCCGGCGGCTCGAGGGGCAAGGAGTCGCTCCGGTGGCTGAGATCGCGCGACGGAAGCGGGTCAACGCGAACGTGGTCCACCAATGGTTGCATCGGGCCCGCAAACTGGATTCAGGGGCTGAGTCACGGGGATCATCGACCCCTCGAGTGCGGAAATAGCAATTTCCATTCGGCCCCTGGACTGGGTTCTGTGGCTAGATGGCCTGGTCAAGGCGCGTGCGGCGACCCCACCGCCGCTTTTCCTGCGCGAGTTTCGTAGCTGAGCGGCCGCGAGAAAATCAGCCGCGCAAGAAATTCGCGGGATCCGGCGACAGTGTTTCCTAAACCGGGTGCGCAGGTCCGATTCCTGCCGGGGGCACCGATGAGACATCGGAGAGGATTCGCGGAGTCTCTCGATCTCGCCGCTGAGTGTTGGGGCGATCCTCCTAGCCGTCACGAACCGCTGCGCGCTCATGAGTGCTCGCTCGGGCTGCGCCCGTCCCTGTGATGGCGTTGTCCCGCCCCTCCGGCGGCGAATCAGAGAAAACGTACCCCTCACGCAATCTCACGCACGAACTTGTCGGTCTGAGTGTCGGGTGTCGCTTCCCGCCGGAAGCGACATCGCGCCGACAGGTGGACTACGCTCGACGAAGGTGGGCGACCCCATGAAGAGCGACGATTCAGGCTGGAAACCGTCGATGCGGACTTTTCAGTGTGAAAGTTCGGCACCTCTGTCCCACATCGGCTCCGGCACCTCTGTCCCCACGTTTCGACCCAGCTCCGGTTCCTTGGCGACAGTGGCTCCGCCAAAGTTCCAAGTCTCAGGCGCTGGTAACCAGCCTTCGAGACCCGACCTCGATGAAGAAGAGCACGTAGAGCGTGCGCAAGAACACGGTCTCGACCGTGAAGAAGTCGCATGCCATCCCGGCCAATCGCTCGCCTACGCCGCGGATGAGGCGGAATCGCCGTTGGGATCCTCGCTCCGCGATCTCGTCGACGGCCTCGAGGTCGGCGTGCCGCTCGACGACGCGCTCGTGTCATGGAGCTCGTCTATGGCTTCCGACGACGCCCGGCTGCTCGCCGGCGTCCTTCGCCTGCACCGGCGGAGCGGCGGTGACCTCACGCCCGTGCTCGACCAGGTCGCCACGACCCTGCGCGAACGCCGCGCCGCCGCTCGTG
>JALYLL010000240.1 GCA_030774255.1 Chloroflexota bacterium
TATCGCGAGGACCGTGCGATAAAGAACCGCACCCGGTTCGGCCAGGAGATGCTCCAAGCGCGATGGATCGGGAATGAGTGGACGGTGCTCGGGCGGCTGCACGGGGCCGGCGTCACGGTGCCCCCGCCCGTGGAGCGGGTCGAGAACGGCTACCGCATGGCGTTCATCGGCGATGGCGACCAGGCGGCCCCGCGCCTCGCCGACGTCGACCTTGATGTGATGACAGCCAGGCGGGTCTGGCGAGCGCTGCAGCGCGACATCCAGCGGATGCTGGACGCCGAGCTCGTGCACGGCGATCTCTCGGCCTTCAACATCCTCTGGTGGCACGAGCGCCTCGTGATCATCGACTTCTCGCAGGCGGTGGACGCTATCACGCATCCGGCCGCGCGGGAGCTCCTGAGACGCGACGTCGATCGCACGGCTGCGTATTTCCGCCGTCAGGGGGTCGCGATCGACCTCGAGGCGGCTTTGGCACTGGTCGGAGACTCCCCGGCGCGCTTTGCGCGCCAAGTTTTGTCATCCTGAGCATGTGTTCGGTCTAACGACGCCCTGGTGGGAGATCATCCTCCGCACCACCGTCGTCTACGTCGTGGTCCTTGTCCTTCTGCGGACCGCCGGTAAGCGCGAGCTGGGGCAAATGAGCCCGGTCGACCTCGTGGTGATCCTCGTGATCGCGAACGCGGTCCAAAACGCGATGACCGGCGGCGACAATTCCTTGATCGGCGGCATCATCGCCGCGACCACTCTTGTTGCGGTCAACACCGCGTTCTCCCGTGTCGGCCATCGGGTGCCGTACCTCCAGCACCTGTTCGAAAGCCAACCAACTCCTCTCGTACAGGGAGGGAAGCTGATCAAGAGGAACCTGCAGCGCGAGAACGTGGAAGAGGATGAACTCATGATGTCCGCCCGCGAGCACGGCATCGACGACATCGCAGGAGTGGAGTCCGCATATCTCGAGCGCGACGGCTCGATCAGCATCATCCCCAAGGGTGCGCCCGGTAAGTCGGGCAGCCGGCACATCCGACAGTTCCGTCAGCACTGAGCGCGTGAGGCGTTTCCCGCCACCTGGCCTCGCGCCACTCGGCCATCGCAATTACGCCCTCTACTGGGTCGGCCAGCTCGTCTCGATGTCGGGGACGTGGATCGAGCTGACGGCGACGTCATGGCTCCTCTATCAGCTGACGGACTCACCACTTCTTCTCGGGCTCAATGGCGTGTTCCGGGCCGCGCCGATCTTCGCGTTCGCGCTCATCGGCGGGACGGTCGCGGACCGCGTTGAGCGGCGGCGGCTCCTTCTCATAACGCAGAGCTCATCCGTGGTCACGTCACTCGTGCTCGGAGTCCTCGTCGTGACGGGGCATGTGGTGTTCTGGCACGTGTACATCATCAGTCTCATCAACGCGACCATTGCCGCGTTCGACGCCCCAGGACGCCAGTCGCTTTTCCCGATGCTTGTGCCTCGCGGGCAGCTGCAGAACGCGATCACGCTGAATGCGATGCTGTTTCAGACGGGTCAGCTCGTCGGCCCGGCGATCGCCGGCGTGCTGATTGCGCGCGTCAGCATTGCGGCGCCGTTCTTCGTGAACGCCGCGAGCTACTTCGCGATCATCGCGGCGCTTCTCGCGATGCGCATCCCGCCGATCGCAGTCCGACCCCTGCGTGGTTCGATTCGCAGCGAGCTCGTCGGCGGTCTTCGATACGTCCGGGCCAGCACGGTGTTGCCGCTGATCCTCGTGATGGAGGCGACGTTCTCGGTCTTCGGGCATAACCAAGCGCTGATGACGATCTTCGCCCGCGACGTTCTCGGGGCGGGCGCTGAGGGTCTCGGGGTGCTCCTCTCCAGCATCGGCGCCGGCGCGATAGCTGGCATGGTCGTGCTGATCGTCCTCGGGGACGTCCGCCGCAAGGGGGCGTTCATGCTCGCGTCGGGCGCTCTGTACGCGTTGGCTCTGCTCGTATTCGCCTGGTCGCGATCGTTTCCGCTCTCCGTCGCGGTGCTCGCGGCGCTCGGCTTCGCTGATGCGACCTGGGGCGCGCTTCGCAACGCCATCGCGCAGCTCGTGGCCGAAGATGCCTATCGGGGCCGCGTCATGTCGCTCATCCTCATTGCGGCGCGCGGACTTACGAGTGCGTCGCAGGTCGAGACGGGTGTCGCGGCCGCGCTCTTCGGCGCTCCTGGCGCAGCGACGATCGGGGCGCTCGCCATCGGCGGCGCGTTGACCGCCGCCGCCACACGCGGAAAGCCCCTGCGAGACTTCACAGCGACGAGCCCGCGACGGCACGCCGCGCAAGCGGTCCCGGCGGCAGGAGGGGAGTCATGAGCCCGGCGAAGAAGACGGCGACCAAGAAAACGGCGACGCGCAAGACGACGCGGCGCAAGCGCGGTCCGGCCGAGCCGCGCGGTCCCGAGGCGCGCGAGTCCGCACTCGACCGCGGCGACGCGCACATCGTGGCCCTCACCGAGCGGGTGGAGAAAGCGAAGGGAGCGGTCCTCGCCGCGTACCGCGATCCCTACGCTGGTCTGCCGCTCGTGCTCGCGTCGCTCCCCATCGGGAGCGTCGAAGCGACGCCCTTCCAGCGCGATCTTTCGAAGACCCATGCCGAGCGTCTCGCGATAGCGATCGGCTCATCAGGCCTGTTCTTGGACCCGGTGATCGCGATCCCGAGCGCTGACGGATTCTGGTCGCCGAATGGGCGCCATCGCCTCGCAGCGGCGAAGCAGCTCGGACTGCGCTCCATCACCGCGCTTTTGACCGACGATCCCGCACTCGCCTACCGGATTCTCGCGCTCAACACAGAGAAGGCGCACAACCTGCGCGACCGCGCGCTCGAGGTCATCCGCATGGCGCGCCAGCTCGCGAAGGAGGCGCCGCGCTCGAAGGAGTCGGAGCACGCCACGAGCTTCGAGTCGCCGGCCTTCCTCACCCTCGGCGCGGCGTACGAGAAGCGCGACCGCTTCGCCGGGTCGTCGTACAACTCGATGCTCCGGCGGGTCGATCGCTTCATGGATACGTCGCTCCCCGCGTCGCTGCGCCAGCGAGAGCAATGGGCCGTGCGGCTTATGGACATCGACGACCGCGTCGCCGTCCACGTGAAGACGCTGCAGGAGCGCGGCATGAAGAGCCCGTATCTGCGCGCCGTCATCGTCGCCCGCTGCAATCCCG
>JALYLL010000241.1 GCA_030774255.1 Chloroflexota bacterium
CGCCGAGATCCGATCGGACGATGTACGTCGCGACGCCGAGCAGGACGAACGCCGCGGCGGCCGCGACATAGGCTGGGCGCCACGAGTCGGTCGCGACGAGCATCGCCCCGACGAGCGGCGGCCCGACCGAAGCACCGATAGCCCATGCGCCATGAAGCGCGCCCATGAAACGGACGTCGCCGCGAAGCGCGGCTTCGGTGTTCACGGCCGCATCGAGAAGACCGAGACCGCACCCGAGCACCGCGGACGCGAGGATCGTCGCCCACCACCCGCTCGCTATCGCGAAGATCGCCAGACCTCCGGCAGCCGCAGCGACCGAGAGGAGGAGCAGCGCGATCGTCCCCAGACGCTCGCGAAGGAGACCGCTCGCGGCGCTGGCCGCGAACTGCGCGACGGTCATCGCCGCCACGAGGATGCCGAGACCGACAAATGGCGCGTCGAGCGACACGCGCATCGACGGCCAGGCGATGCCGAGCATTCCCGTGGGCAGCCCGAGGAGCACAAGGCCGACAAACGCGATCGCCGCGGCTCGCCGACGAACGCGCACGGTCAAAGGCTAGGGCTTTCGCGTTCGCGAAACTGCTCGGTCCACTTGATGGCGGTACGATGCCGCGGGGGATGAGGAGCTAAACGAGCTCCGCATATGGGGAGGATCCTGATGCTCCGGCGAACCACGCTCGTGACTCTCGCGATCCTCGCGATCGTCGCGTTAGCCGCCGTCCCGGCGAGCACAGCCAACACAGGCGTGGGAAACGTCCCACAAGGTCTGCAATCAGATACTGACTACGCACGCAGCGTCACCGATTACGGCGTGACCAACCTCCTCGCCACCACCCAGCGGACGAGCTGCTACACGCCTGAAGTCCCGTACTTCACGAGCCTCGCTCCAGTGAACGCGTACACGGGCATGACGCCGTGCAACGGGGCATCGAACACCGGCGAGAACCTAGGCCCGTACGCCACCCAGACTGGCAGCAACCCCGGCTACCCCGCTGCGACGGCGATGCTCGTCAAAGACCACTCCGAATCGGACATTCGAGTCGACCCGACGAATCCCAACCACCTCATCGGGCAATCTAAGTGGTTCGTCAGCGCCGAGGGGTACAACCATCTCCTCGGCTTCTACGAGTCGATGGACGGCGGAGCCACGTGGCCCGTCCAGGGCCACGTCCCCGGATATGAGGGGTGGACGGACAACACCGACCCGGTCGGCGCCTTTGACCAGTACGGCAATTTCTATTCGCTCAACCTCCCCTACCAGTTCTTCTACAACGCCGACGGCTCACACAACTTCCAGAAGAATCCGAACCGTGAACCGAATCCCGCGCAGCCAGCCGAAGCGATCGGCGTTTCGGTTCGGCCTCACGGCGCCAGTGGCCCGAACGATTGGTTGACCACACGTAATGGAGCTCCCGATTTCGTGGCCCCGTATGACAGCAAGGGTCGCGAGCCCGACAAGCAGTGGATCACGATCGACACGAACCCGTCGAGTCCGTATGTCGATCGGATCTACGCGATGTGGGTCGTCTTCACCGGTTGCTGCACGCCGCACCCGTACGTCGCCATCGCACAGGCACATGCGGATGGCACGCACAGCGACTGGTCGGCGCCGATCCCACTGCCGGAAGTCTCGGGCACGCCGCAGGGCGCGACCTATCTCCTGCCGAACGTGACGCCTGACGGCACGGTCTACACGACACTGGTCACGTTCCAGCCGAAGCAGGGGTATTGCTGCGTCATCATCTTCCTCGACAAATCCACGGACGGCGGGTTGACCTGGACAAGCTCACGGATCATCGACGGGGTCACGCCGCCGCCACTCATCTATGCGAATACCACGTTCCGCGATGGCATCGAGGACACCTTCGCGGTCGGCGCGCAGCTCGTGGGTGGCCATTACCCGCTCTACGTGAGCTGGGAGGATTACAGCGCCGGTGTCGACAACATCCTTCTATCCGCGTCGTACGACGGCGGCACGTCGTGGACCTCGCCGATCCAGGTGAATGACAACGACCATCCGGTCGACGCGTTCCAGCCGAACCTCGACGTGGCGACGAGCGATGGGACGGTGAGCGTCGCGTTCTACGACCGGCGCCTCTCCTGCCCGGCCGCCGGCACGGCCGAGGCACAGGCCGCCGGCATCGCGCTCGACACCGCGAACGTCAACTACAGCGGCGCGCTCCCGCCGTACGGCGCCACGAACTACTGCGTCAACGCCAGCATCCAGTACTACACGCCGACGCTCTCTCCAAAGCGGCACAACATCCGCCTGACAGCGCACACCTGGGATCCCCAACTCTCGGCGCCGCACACCTCATGCCCGACATGTCGCAACACCTTCATCGGCGACTATTTCGGGAACGACTCCGCCGTCGGCAAGACCTACACGACGTCGGTGACCACATACGATGACGGGACCAATCCGGCACATCACCAGCAACAGGTCATCGCGATCCTCGCGATCCCGATCCCGTAGGACACCGGCACGGGGCGGCGGCGAAAGCCGTCGCCCCGTGCGACGATTCTTGGGTGACCCTTCTCCGTCGCCTAGTCGTGTTCGCCGTGATCTCTATCTTCACGCTGGGACTTGGTCTTCTCGCGCTCTTCGATGGGATCGAGATGCTCGCCGCTTCGGGGGGCTACAGCGGGAACGACCGCAACGCGCTTCTGGGGCTCGGCGCGCTCACGACCGCCGGAGCGCTCGTGCCCATCGCGCTCTGGATCCTTGCCGGGTGGGCGATCTTCGTGAAACGGCAGCGCTGGGAGTGGTGAGCGAGTGGTGGCGTTGCGGGTGCGGGGGCCGCGGGTTGAACAGCGCCGGGGTCTTCTGAGCGAGCGGCCCCTAGCTCAGGGTCCATCGCGATCC
>JALYLL010000242.1 GCA_030774255.1 Chloroflexota bacterium
GGCGATCGCCACCGGAACAGGAGAGGACCACCGCCTCCGGCTTCGCGCTTCCAAGAGACTCCGCCAACGCCGCGGCGATCGATCCGGCCGGATCGGGCGACGAAAGAAGGTTCGCGCCGCCGCCCGCGCCGCGACCGACCACCGCACCGTCGCGATCCACCGCGAACGCGCGCGTCTTGGATCCGCCCGCGTCGATGCCGACGACCAGCGCTGCGGTCATCAGGGCTGGTGGATCGCTCCGCCCGAGACGGCACGCGACGCGCCGGTCGCTCCGGGCAGGATGTTCGGCTTTCCCTGCATCCGATACGCGCCGAGGATCGCGAAAGCGATCGCCTCGCGCGAGGTGACCGGGATGCCGAGCTCGTCGCTCGTCCGCACCACGAGGGGCGCGACCGCGGCGCGCAGCGACTTCAGCAGCGTCGGATTCTGCGCGCCGCCGCCGGCGACGATGAGCTCGCGCCAGCTCACGCCGGCCGGCGTCTCGCGCTTCAACGCATCCGCGACCGTGCGTGCCGTGAGCGCGATCGCGGTCGCGAGCGCGTCGTCGCGCGTGCCGCCATTGCGCGTGACCCGTCGCGCGAGCTCGTCTGCGAACGCCTTTCCGAAATCCTCGCGGCCTGTGCTCTTGGGCGCGCGCTTCGCGAAATATTCATGACCGAAGGCCCAGCCCAGCGCGCGTTCGTCGACGCGGCCGCGCGCGGCGCCGGCACCGTCTTCATCGAAGCGTTTCTTCAAGCCGGCTTGCTGTGCGATGAGATCGCTCAGGATGTTCGCGGGGCCGGTGTCGAACGCGGTCACGCTGTCGGCTTCCGTCTTCGGGATGAGCGTGAGGTTCGCGATGCCGCCGAGGTTGAGGAGCGCGACCGGCGCGCGCTTTCCGAAGAGGACGAAGTCGGCGAACGGCACGAGGGGCGCGCCTTCTCCGCCGGCTGCGATATTCGCGCTTCGGAAGTCGGCAACGGTCGGCACGCCTGTCCGCAGTGCGACTCGCGATGCGTCGCCGAGCTGAAGCGTCGCGGTCTTCGGCAGGTGCGCGACCGTCTGTCCGTGCATCGCGAGGACGTCGGGGTATTTCGCGAGCGTAGGAACGAACTCGACCGCCGCCTGCGCATATGCGTCGCCGATCGCGACGTGCAGCGAGGCTATGTCAGCGGTGCCGATCGCATCGCCGGACGCCACGGCCAGGATCCGCGCCCGAAGCGCGTCGTCGTAGTCGCGATGCGCCGTCGATAGCACCTTGACCTCGTCGCCGTCGATGTCGATCGCGGCGACGTCGATCCCGTCGACGGACGTGCCAGACATCATTCCGACCGCGATCATCCGCGAATTGTCGCGCGTCAGGGTCTGGCCAGCGCCTCGTAGACCGCGACGCGGAAGCGGTAGAGCTCCTCGTCGTTGGCCCGACCGAAGTACACGCGATTCGTGAGCAGGACGAGCGTGAGGTCCTTCCCCGGGTCGACCCACACGCTCGTGCCGGTGAACCCGGTGTGGCCGAAAGCGTCCACGCTGAAGAACGGGAGGTCTTCGGGCGGCCGCAGGACGAGTCCGATGCCGCGCCGGACGTTGTCGCCGCGGTACTGCTCCGTGCGGGCGAGATCGCGCAGCTCGTTCCCGATCACGGCGCCGTCGCGATACACGCGGATGAGCGCGGCGACGTCCGCGGCGGTGCCGAACAGACCAGCGTGTCCCGATATGCCGCCCATCGCGTACGCGTTCTCGTCATGCACCTCGCCGCGAAGGCGCTTGCGGCGCCACTCGGTGTCCTCTTCGGTCGCCGCACACTCTTCCGGCGGCCGCGGGCCGTACTCGCAGGTGCGCGCCTCGACGACATCGAGCACGCGCTCACGCATCACGTCGCGGAAGGGCTCGCCCGCGACGTTCGCGAGTCCGGCGGTCAGCATGATGTAGCCGAGGTCGCTGTAGCGGAACTCGCCGATGTCCTGCGCGAGCGGCTCTCGCGCAGCGAGCCACACGACCTCCTCCGGCGAAGACGCTTCCTTCCAGAACGACTTCCACCACGCGAGTCCCGCTGTATGTGTGAGGATCTGCTTCAGGGTGACCCGGTCCTTGTTGCCGCCACGGAAGTCCGGGACGAGCTCGCGGAACGGCATGTCGAGCGTCAGCTGTCGCTCGCGCACGAACGACAGCACGAGCGCGGTCGTCGCCAGCTTGGTGAGCGAGGCGAGGTCGAAGAGCGAGGTCGCGGTGCAGGGA
>JALYLL010000243.1 GCA_030774255.1 Chloroflexota bacterium
GCGATCGACGTGCGCCTCATGGAAGACCTCGCCGCCGCGATCGCCGCGGCGCGCAACGCAGCGCCACGCGGCCTCGTCATCTCGAGCGGCAAGGACGGCCAATTCGTGGCGGGCGCCGATCTTTCGCTGCTGCGCGGTGGCACGCCGCAGAGCGACATCGAGAAGGCGAGCCGCGCGATGCAGCGCGTGCTCAACGACCTCGCGGCGCTTCCATTCGTCACCGTCGCGGCGATCAACGGCCCGGCTCTCGGCGGCGGGCTTGAGATCGCGCTCGCGTGCGACATGCGGATCGCGGCGGACGCTCCGAACGTCCGCGTCGGACTGACCGAGACGCGTCTCGGTCTTATCCCGGCGGCGGGTGGAACGCAGCGGCTGCCGCGACTCATCGGCCTTCCGCGAGCGCTCGACATGATCCTCACGGCGCGTCAGCTGACCCCGAAGCGCGCGCTCCGCACCGGAGTCGTCGACGAGATCGTTCACCCGGCGGTTCTGTTGCGCGCGGCGACCGAGCACGCGGCGCGTGACCGCAAGCGCTCGCCGAGGGGCGGCGCGACCGCGGTCGAGCGAGCCGTGACCAATCTCGCGCCCGCGCGCGCCATCGCGCTGCGGCAGGCCCGGTCGCGAACGCTCGCGGAAACGAAGGGCCGCTATCCCGCGCAGATGGCGGCCATCGACGCGGTCGCGATCGGTCTCGCGAAAGGCATGGAGGCAGGGCTCGACGCGGAGGCGCGCTCTTTCGGCGAGCTCGCGATCGGCGAGACCGGCCGTAGCCTCACCGCGCTCGTGGTGCTCACGCTGCGCCAGCGGAAGGCCGCATTCGAAGGACTCGGGAAGCCGCGCGCGATCACGAACGTCGGCGTCGTCGGCCTCGGCTTCATGGGCTCGGGCATCGCTCAGGCGGCGGCGTCATCCGGTTTTCGCGTGCGCGCGCGCGACCGCGACCCCGCGGCGGTCGCCAAAGGGCTGTCGCAGGTCCGCGCGCTCACGACCGACGCCGCGAAGAAGGGGGTATTCGAGCGTCGCGAGGCGGCGCGGATCGTGGGCCGCGTCACCGCTGGGCCGGATCTCATCGGATTCCACAATGCGGATCTCGTGATCGAAGCGGTGTTCGAGGAGATCGCGACGAAGCGCCGCGTGGTCGCCGAGCTCGAGCAGGTCCTCCGGCCCGAGGCCGTCATCGCGACGAACACGTCCGCGCTGCCGATCGCCGAGATCGCACGCGACGCACGTTCGCCCGAACGCATCGTCGGCATGCACTTCTTCTCGCCGGTGCACAAGATGCCGCTCATCGAAATCGTCCGTCCAGCGGCGGCGGACGCGGACGCCGTCGCGACAGCGGTTGCGGCCGCGATCGCGCTCGGCAAGACGCCGATCGTCGTGAGCGATGGTCCCGGTTTCTACACGACGCGCGTCCTGTCGACGATGATCGGCGAGGCGTTCACGATGCTCGGAGAGGGCAATTCCATCGAGGCGATCGACCGCGCGATGACCGCTTTTGGCTGGCCGGTGGGCCCGCTGCAGCTCGTCGATGAGGTCGGCCTCGAGGTCGCGGGCCACGCGGGCGAGACGGTCGCGAAGGCGCGCGGGATCACCGCGCCAACGATCGTGCAACAGCTCGTCGCCGAAGGATTCAAGGGCAAGCACAAGGGCGGCGGCTTCTACCTGTACGACGGCAAGCGCACGCCGAACCCGCGAGTGCGCGAGCTTCTTGGCGCACCGACCGTTCCCGGCGCGGGCGACATCGCCGAGCGGCTGACCTTCACGTTCATCAATGAGGCCGCCCGCTGCCTCGACGAGGGCGTGCTCCGCTCGCCGGGCGAAGGCGACCTCGGCGCAGTGCTCGGTCTCGGGTTCCCGCCGTTCCTTGGAGGGCCGTTCCACTACGCGGACGCGCAGCGGCAGCGGGTCGTGACCGAGCTCGAGCGCCTGGCCGCGTCGCGCGGCGACCGGCTCGCACCGACGGACTCGCTGCGATCGCGGCGGCCGTTCTTCAGCCTGTGAGCGCGACGAATTTCTTCACCGGCAACCCGGACCTCGTCGAGGTCTTCGACAAGGTGATCCCGTGGGGCCGCGTCGTGACCGCGGTCGAGGGGCCGAACGCCGACGTGGCGGGGACCGTGTCGACGTGGCGCGAGGTGCTCGATCTCGCGGGCAGGTACATCGCGACCGAGATCGCCCCGCGGGCGGCGACGGTCGACGAGATCGGGGTCATCCGCGAGAACGGCCAGGTGCGAATGAACGAGCCGATGATGAAGAACCTCCGCGGTCTCGCGGAGCTCGGGCTCGCATCGCCCTCAGTGCCCGTCGAATTCGGCGGTGCGGGTCTGCCCTTCACCATCGTGATGATGATCGGCGAGATGCTCGCGCGCGCCGATCTCGCGACGCAGGTGCAGCACGGCATCGGCTGGAACTCACCGGCGGCGCTCATTTACCGCTTCGGCACCGAAGAACAGAGGGCGCGCTACCTTCCGTCGCTCGCGAAGGGCGAGATCATGGGCGCCGTCGCGATGACCGAGCCGCAGGCCGGCTCGGACGTCGGCCGCCTCACGACGACCGCGACGCTGCGTCAGGACGGCTGCTGGATCCTTCAAGGGCGCAAGCAGTTCATCTCCGCGGGGCAGGGCGACATGGTGATCGTGCTCGCACGCTGCGTCGCCGGCTCGAGCGGACTCGACGGCCTCGGGATGTTCATCGCGGACCGCGAGGGGGACAACTACATCGTCGAGCGGGCCGAGCACAAGTTCACGATCCGCGCGTCGCCTACCTGTGCGCTGCTGTTCGAAGGTACGCGCGCGACGCCACTCGGCAAGCCGGGCGAAGGCTGGAAGCAGATCCTCACCTTCATGAACGAGTCGCGCCTCGGCGTCGGCATCCAGGGGATCGGTGTCGCGACCGCCGCGTTCGAGAAGGCATCGGAATACGCGGCAAAGCGCGTCCAGATGGGGAAGCCCATACGCGAGCACCCGATGGTGGCCGAGATGCTCCTCGACATGGAGACGACCGTCACGGGCGCGCGCGCCCTCGCGTATACGGCGGCCGTCCTTCAGGACCTCGT
>JALYLL010000244.1 GCA_030774255.1 Chloroflexota bacterium
ACCGCACGATCGAGAAGCTGGCCGACTTCCTTGTGACCAGCGGATACAGCGTGCTGATCTTCGACCTTCGCGGAAACGGCGATAGCGACGGCGATCGCTTTTCGCTCGGGTACCTCGAGCGCCGCGACGTCGCAGCGGCAATCGAGCACCTGACCGGCCGTGGTTTCCGTGAAGATCGAATCGCTCTTATCGGCATCTCTATGGGCGCCGGTACCGTCCTGCAGTCTCTCCTTCTCCACCCGAACGTCGAGGCGGTCGTCGCGGACTCCTCGTATGCGGACGCGCCGACGATCGTCACAGAGAATCTCCAGACGCTGGCCGGCGTGCCGTCCTGGTTCACCCCAGGCGTCCTTCTGATGGCGAACCTCGCCTTCGGTCTCGACGGCGGGCAGGTCCGGCCGATCGAGGTCGTGCGAGCGCACCCCGAGCGCGCATTCCTCTTCATTCATTGCGCTGGCGACAAGCTCGTCGCGCCAGACCACGCCTACGAGCTTCGTGCGGCCAGCGCGAATCCCGCGAGCGATCTTTGGGTCGCGACTCTGTGCCAGCACTCCTGGGCCTTCAACACGTACCCGGCGGCATACGAGGCGCGTCTGAGCGCGTTCCTCGAGTCGCAGATCCCAGCGCAAAAGAACGAGGCCCGCCCCTAGAGGGACGGGCCTCGTCGCAAGTCAAGGGTTAACGCGTCAGACAGTGACTCTGCGTCCCCCGACCGAGCGCCAGATCAAGAGCACGATCACCGCTCCGATGATCGAGCCGATCCAGCCTGCAGGCTGCACCGATGCCTGGCCCGCAAAGATGAGGTTCGCGAGGAAACCGCCGACGAATGAGCCGACGATCCCGAGGACGATCGTCCCGAGCCACCCAAGCGGGTCCGGCCCTGGAACGATGAAGCGTGCGATTACACCGACGATGGCTCCGACAACGATCCAGGTGAGAATTGAGGTGAGATCCACGCAGTTCGCTCCTTTCTGAGACGACACTTGGCCGACTCGGTCGCCCCAGATGCACCTGCCGTGCCGCGAACCGAATTTCGTTACACCGGGTGTGGATGGCACGGCGCCTGCCCGAAGCGGGGGCCGCTGTTAGGAAAGTAGACGCCCGCGTTCGCGAAGCGCGGTCTCGGCGTCCGCCGCGAGTCGCTCGACGAGGGCCGCGGCTGGTTCGATCGAATCGATGAGCCCGGCGTCCTCTCCCATGAGCAGGGTGCCGCGCTCGGCATCGCCAGCCGCGCGCGCAGCCTGCACCTGCGGCAAGATTTCGCGCCACCGGCGGCGAAGCTCGCCCTCGCGGCCGAGCCACTCCTTAATGAACGCGTTGCGACGAACGCGCGCATAGGCGCCCGGCCAGACCTGACCACTGACGATGTCCGGGATCTCACTGATGAGCGTGTCGTGCCCATCGCTTTCGACGATCGCGCGCTTGTACCCGTCGGGAAAGGGCGCCTCGGGCGTGGCGAGGAAGCGCGTCCCGAGAAGGACCCCGTCGGCCCCGAGGACGAGCGCCGCGGCGATCCCGGGACCGTCGGCGATACCGCCGGCGACAAGGACAGGGATGTTCGGAAGCGCGCGGATGACCATCCGCGCGAGTGGCAGCGTCGCCATCACGCCGACGTGGCCGCCGCCCTCGGTCCCCTGCGCGACGACGACGTCCGCGCCGGCCTCGGCGGCGCGCTTCGCCTCATCGAGCGTGTCCGCCTGATGCATGTGAAGGGCGCCGATCGCGTGGACGCGGTCGGCGAGCGCGCGCAGGTCGTAGTCGGGACGCCGCCACGCGGTGGCGACGACGCGCGGACGGCATGCGAAGATCGCGTCGAGCTGTTCGGCCGACACGAGGAAGAGCAGCGCGTTCAAACCGAACGGGCCGCTCGTCAACACGCGAATGCGCTCGCAGCTCGTCCGGATCTCCTCGGGCGTCATCGAGGAAATGCCAAGCGTGCCGAGGCCACCGGCCTGGCTCACCGCGGCGACAACATCGGCTGCGGTCGCGCGCGACATACCGCCGAGCACGATCGGATGACGGATACCGAGCAGGTCAGTTAGTCGTGTCTTGATCACCGGCACTCCCAACGGCGGAACGGTAGTCGCGATTCGCGCCCTGCGCGAGCGGCCTCCCGCCTGTACGATTTCTGTCTCGCGGAGGCATTGGGGAGGGCGTTCTGACCCACACGATCACGCTGATCCCGGGTGACGGCACAGGCCCGGAGATCGTCGAGGCGACCCGCCGTGCCATCGAAGCGACCGGCGTGAAGATCGAGTGGGACGTCCACGAGATCGGCATGCCCGCGATGGCAAAGCAGGGCACGCCGTTTCCGAAAGAGGCGCTCGAGTCCGTCCGGCGCAACCGCATCGCGCTCAAGGGTCCGCTCACGACCGAGCTCGGGACCGGCTTCCGCTCGGTGAACGTCGCGCTGCGCAAGGAATTCGACCTCTACGCCAACCTCCGACCGGCGAAGACCTATCCGGGCGTCCCCGCCCCGCGCGGTGACGTCGACCTCGTCGTCGTCCGCGAGAACATCGAGGACCTGTACGCCGGAATCGAGTTCGACGTGGACTCCCCCGAGGAGCGCGAGGTCCAGGAGACCATCGAGCGGCTCTCTAAGATAAAGATCCGCGAGCATTCGGCGCTCGCGATCAAGGCGATCAGCGTCGAAGGATCGCGACGCATCGTGAAGTTCGCCTTCGACTACGCGCGCGATAACGGCCGCCGCAAGGTGACGGCGGTGCACAAGGCGAACATCATGAAATTCGCCGACGGCCTCTTTCTTCGTATCGCGCGTGAGGTCGCGAACGACTATCCCGGGATCGAGTTCGAGGACCGCATCGTCGACAACATGTGCATGCAGCTCGTCGTGAAGCCCGACCTGTACGACGTCCTCGTGCTCCCGAACCTCTACGGCGACATCGT
>JALYLL010000245.1 GCA_030774255.1 Chloroflexota bacterium
GGCCCGGTGTTGTAGAGGAACGTGTTGCCGTTGCGTACGGTGGTGTTGAATCTGAAGTCGAACCACTGGTCGGGGACGACGTCTCCGTTGTCGTCGATGGTGATCCGGTAGAGCACGTCGTCGCCGAAGCGGTAGAAGTTCGGCCCACCGGCCGGTTCTTGAAACGGGTAGTAGTTCGCGATGAGCGTCGCGGTGGTCGGTGCGTCGGGGCTGCGAAACATGTAGAAGTCGGTCGCATCCGCCGCAGGATCCTGGCTGATCATCGGGGCCTCACGGTGGCTCGACGCCCCGCCGAGTGACGGCACGATCGCAGCGGCCAGAAGGGTCGCGCCCGCGACCGTCACGGCGATGCGGGATTTACGGTGTGGCATGTACAAGGACCTTTCCCCCAATCGAATGGGCACTCCAGGTGCGCCTGGTTCCGGACCCACGCTCCCTGATCTAACGGGGGGTTACGACAACTGAGCTCAAAACGGTTTACCGGTTTGCGACTTAATTAGCCCCGCCACTTAGCGGATGTGCCCTGGCGCACCGATCGTCGCCGACAGGGTCAGGTCTTCTCGATGGCTAGCACCGGTTGAGTGGTGGGTTGAGCCGAGCCCGATGCGGGCTCGAGCGTGATCGCAACGCCGTCACCGGCGCCAAGTGGAGTGGTAAGAGGCAACGTGAAAACGTCTCCACGAACAGCGGTGCCTGCGGGGACCGCGACCGGACCCGATGGCCCCGCCTTCAGCACCCATGCTTCCCACGCTTTCCCGGCCGGAGGAGCCGGGAGACTCACGATCAGGTATGGCGACCCCTGAGCGGGTATGACGACGGCGGCGCGCGCCCCCGGATTTGCGCCCGTTGGCGCGAGCGCGACCACTCGCCCGTCGGCGACCCCGCCAAGTGCGCGCGCGTAGGTGTCAACCTGCTGCCGAGTGACGGCGACGGCACCGAGAGCAAGGACCAGCAGGAGTGCGAGTACCAACGGGATCGCGGCAGGCAGCGGCGTGCCGAGGAAGTCGAATATGCGGTCTCCCCAGCTCATGGCGTTTCGCACGCGCGCGGCCCGATGACGAAGCACGATCCGTGTCCGCAGATCCGTCGGTGGGGCAACGTTCACCGCACCGAGCGCGGCGGCCTCGAACAACGCTTCCTCGAACTGCGCGAGGTCGCGTGCGCATGTCGCGCACGTTGCGACGTGCGAGGCGATGACCTCGCGCTCGTCCTCGTCGAGAGCCCCGAGCGCGTAGGCCGGCAGATCTTCGGTGGGGTGACGCTCTTGGCTCATCGCTCGTCCTCGAGACTCTCGCGAAGCTTGTTCATGGCGAGACGCACGCGACTCTTCACCGTTCCGAGAGGCGTGTGCGTGCGCGTCGCGATCTCGCTCTGCGAGTAGCCGCCCCAGAACGCAAGCGCAAGGACCTCGCGCTGGTCGCGCGGAAGCTTGCCGACAACGGCACGCACATGTTCCGCTCTGAGCCTATCGACGACGCGCTCGTCGACCTTCGAGTCGCTCAACAATTCCGCGGCCGCCTCGATGGTCACCTCGCGCTCGAGGCGCTTGCCTCGGGTGCGCCGCCAATCGATCGCCGCGTTCCGGCAAATGGCCAGAAACCAGGTGCGGACCGACCCGCGTTCGGGACGGTACGACCGCGCCTGCCGCCAGACCGAGTGGAACGCATCCTGAACCACCTCTTCGGCGGCCTCGGGGCCCGGTAGCATCCGATAAAGGACCCCGAAAGCCACCCTGCCGTAGCGGTCGTAGAGCTCGCCGAGCGCATCGGCGTCGCCGCCCGCGATCCGTTCGACGAGTTTCACATCGTCCGCCTTGTCGGGCATTACGACCTGGGAGCGCGGGGCGGATGACCCATTGGTATCGGGAGGGACTCTAGCGGGGCGAATACTCGGCGCGCAGCATTCGATCCCCTCCCGAAGTTCCCGACGAGGCGTCGCCTTGGCTTTGCTGGCTTCACCTGTACAGGCGAAACTCGTTTCATGTCGCCGTCGTCGCCGAAGCTCCGGAGAACCGAGACCCATGGGAACGTGGGGAAGGTTCTCTCCAAGAACGAGCTCGAAGCTGCGCATTGCTGGGAGGCGGACGACCGCGTGCCGCGGCGACCGGAGATGACCGATTTTCGTCGAAACCTGCGCTACCACCAGTCGCAGTGGCGTGAGGCGCATGGACACCCGATCGGTTCGCAGCCGATCGCGCCGAAGCCGAACGGCCGGGCGCGACTTGTTGGAAGTCGCCTCCCGCTCGCCTACGCCCGAGAGACCGGCGCGAACTTCTTAACTCGTGGCGCGCTCGACGCGGCAAAAGCTCGAACGTCGGCGAAGGAACCGCATCAGAGCGTGGACGTGCAGCGGTCGTGGGCCCGATCTGCTGTGGTCGGCGACGATGTCGTTCAACCTCTTTGGGGATCTCGCGGCGGATCTCGGACTCGCCGCTCGCGCGGTCCACACCTGGTGGCCGGATGCGCCGGGCACGGTGCGCGACGTCCGCTTCGAGCATTCCCCGGGGTGGCTCGATCGCGCGTACATCGGAAACCTCATGTCGTTTGATGCTGCGTTCCGGCTCGATCGTGGCGACAGGACGCGGGGAACATCGGAGTGGTTATCCGATACCACGAGCGGACCAAGGCGGAGACTCCCAAACCAACCCGCCTCGCGCGCTACGACGAAGTCACCGAGAAGGCGGGTGTCTTCAAGCCGGGGGCGATCGACGCGGTCAACGGCACGGACCTTCTCGTGATGTGGCTCCAGCACTTGCTGGTGCTCTCGATGCTGCAGCATCCGAGTCGGGCGTGGCGCTGGGGCCGGTTCGTGCTCGTCCACCCGGCGGGCAACACTGACTTCGCAGATGCGTGCGACCGATACCGTGGTCTGCTCAAAGATCGGTCGACCTTCTACTCGATGACCGTCGAAGAGCTTCTCGACGCCAGCGCCCTCCCGGCACGCACGGCCACGGTACTGCGTAAGCGATACATCCTCCGGTGAAGCCTCGTTAGCGTTCGGCCCGCGCTAGCTTGAGGCCGATGAAGGCCGTCGTGTACGACAGGTATGGGCCTCCGGACGTTCTGCGACTCGATGAAGTCGAGCGGCCAGTCCCCAAGGAAGACGAAGTCCTCGTGAAGGTGCACGCCGCCGCGGTCACCCGGGCGGACTGCGCGACCCGTGAAGCCAACCGGCGCAGCGGCTTCGCCCTCAGCCTCATCAGCCGCCTCATCTCCGGCGTCCGCCGACCGAAGCAACGGATCCTCGGGACCGAGCTGGCGGGAGAGGTGGCGGCGATCGGTGCGGCCGTCAACGAGTTCGCGGTCGGTGACCGCGTCTTCGGCACCAGTGGGTTCAGGTTCGGAGCACACGCCGAGTTCATATGCATGAGGGAGAGCGCGCGAATCGCGCACATGCCCGCCGGTATGGGCTTCGAGGAAGCTGCGGCGATTTGCGACGGAGGGCTCAATGCCTTGTGGTGCCTTCGACTAGCAGCTCTCCGGAGGGGACAGCGGATCCTCGTCTATGGCGCATCTGGCGCCATCGGCACCGCAGCGGTGCAGCTGGCCAAGTATTTCGGCGCTGACGTCACCGCGGTGTCCAGCACGAAGAACCTCGAGCTCATCCGATCGCTCGGAGCCGACAGGGTGATCGACTACACGCAGGAAGACTTCACGAAGAACGGCGAGATGTACGACGTCATCTTCGACGCCGTCGGCAAGCACTCGTTCAGGCGGTGCAGACGCTCACTGAAGCCCGGCGGGTTCTACCTCGAAACCGACCTCGGGTTCCTGTGGCACGTTCCGATACTGGCCTTGGTGACCCGGCGGATCGGAGACAAGAAGGTGACGCTCGGGATAACTCGATACACGAAGAAGGACGTCCTCTTCCTCAAGGAGCTCATCGAAACCGGGAAGTACCGGGCCGTCATCGATCGGCACTACCCGCTGGAGGACGTGGTCGAGGCGACCAGATACGTGGAAACGGAGCAGAAGACCGGGAACGTCGTCCTGACGATCAACGGCGGCCGAGCTCGATGAGAGCGATCGTCCGAGACACGTACGGCTCGCCCGATGTTGTCGAGCTTCGATAGATCGACAGCCGGTCGCTCCGGGACTTCTACAGCCGACCTGCCAGATGGATCTTGGGTCCCGGCGGTGAAGTGCCGATTCCTCAACTATGAGGAAGCCGTCCGCCACGGGTTCAGCGTGAAGCAGTCCTTCAGCACCTCCGTCGGCAGAGTCGAGGTTCTCGTCGATGAGCAGAGCCGAATCGTCTCGGCGTATCGCTTCGACAGGAAGGGGCGGCCGGTTGCTGCAGCCATCGAGAGCTGGGACGACGCCGATCTGGCGGACCTGCTGACCCACCGGGCCGGCGTGCCGGCCATGGAGGCGAACGACATTGCGTCGGCTGTGACTGAAAAGTGGGGCGTGCGCGCGCGACCGCAACTCGCTGACGCGGAACCCTCAGCCGTCCCTCGAGCAAGGGAGCGGAGGGGATTGGGACACGCCAATTTCAGATCCTTGCACAATGCGGGCC
>JALYLL010000246.1 GCA_030774255.1 Chloroflexota bacterium
TACCTTCTGTGCCGGCGCGGACGTCGAATGGATGCGCGGGATGGCCGAGTACTCGCTCGACGAGAACATCGCGGATTCCAAAGCGCTGGCTGGTATGTTCCGCGCGCTCTACGACCTCGAGATGCCGTTCGTCGCTCGCGTGCAGGGCGCGGCGATCGGCGGCGGCGCCGGCCTGGTGGCCGTCGCGGACATCGCGGTGGCCTCGACCGACGCGACGTTCACGTTTTCGGAGACACGGCTCGGGATCCTCCCGGCCGTCGTATCACCGTACGTGGTGCGGAAGATCGGACCGGCCCGCGCGACGGCGCTGTTCGTCACCGGATCGGGGATCGATGCCAAGCGCGCGCATGAGATCGGACTCGTGGAACGGCTCGTCGAGCCATCGGACCTCGACGCCGCGGTCGGTCGGGTCCTCGACGCGATCGTGTCCGGCGGGCCCAAGGCGGTGAACGCGGCGAAGCGACTCGTCCGCGAGGTCGAAGGAAAACGCATCGACGAGGTCGCCGACCTCACGGTCAAACGGATCGCGGAGATCCGCGTGAGCCATGAGGGGCAGGAGGGGCTCCGCGCGTTCCTCGAAAAGCGGGACCCGCGTTGGTGACGACGCTCCTCGTCGCGAACCGCGGCGAGATCGCGCGACGTATCTTCCGCACCGCCCGCCGAATTGGCATGCGCACCGTGGCGGTGTACTCGGACGCTGATGCGGGTCTGCCGTTCGTGCGGGAGGCCGACGCCGCGCTTCGTATTGGGCCTGCGCCCGCGTCCGGGTCCTATCTTGCGATCGATCGAGTGATCGCGGCCGCGCGCGAGGCGAAGGCCGATCTCGTACATCCCGGGTACGGGTTCCTGTCGGAGCGTCCCGAATTCGCCAGCGCCGTCGACGCCGCGGGAATGCGCTTCGTCGGACCGCCCCCGAGTGTTCTCCAGAGCCTCGGCGACAAAGCCGACGCCAAAGCGATCGCGGAGCGCGCGAAAGTCCCGGTGCTGCCGGGGTATCGCGGTGAGGATCAGAGCGACGACGCGTTCCTCAAGGCGGCGCGACCCGTGGGCTACCCGGTGATGATCAAGCCGATCGCCGGAGGTGGCGGGATCGGGATGCAAACCGTCAAGGCCGAGCCGCAGCTGCGGGACGCGCTTGCGCGCGCGCGGCGCATCGCCACATCCGCTTTCGGGGACGAGCGACTGCTGCTGGAGCGCCTGGTGGAGCGGCCGCGTCACATCGAAGTGCAGGTGCTTGCCGACGATCACGGCACCGTGATCACCGTTGGCGACCGCGACTGCTCCGCGCAGCGGCGCCACCAGAAGATCATCGAAGAAGCACCGGCGCCGATGCCCGACGAGACGCAACGCGAACGCATGGCCGCGGCGGCGATCGCGATCGCGCGCGAGGCCGGATACCGCAACGCCGGTACCGTCGAATTCGTCGTGGACGGCGAAGGCCGCTTCTATTTCCTCGAAGTGAACGCTCGCCTCCAGGTGGAGCATCCGGTGACGGAGATGGTCTTTGACGTGGACCTCGTCGAGCAGCAGGTCCGCATCGCGCAGGGCGAACGCCTCGACCTTCGGCCCACGCGACCGGTCGGTCACGCCGTCGAGGCGCGCGTCTACGCCGAGGATCCTGCCGCGGGATTTCTTCCGTCGACCGGCCGGCTCGTGCATGTCCGGTGGCCAGATCGTGACGGCGTGCGGGTCGACGCGGGCTACGAAGAGGGCGACGTGGTCACGCGGCACTACGACCCGCTTCTCGCAAAAGTCATCGCTCGCGGCGACGACCGCCGCACTGCGCTTGGCGTGCTCGCGAGCGCACTGGAAGAGACGGAGGTGCTCGGCGTCCGCACGAACATACCTTTCCTTCGCGCGCTCATCGCTCGGCTCAGCGAGCAGAACGTTCCCGTCGACACGGAGCTCGTCGAGCGCGAGCTGCCGATGCTCGTTCCCGAGTCCATGGCGGCGCCGGACGAGGCCTACGCCGTCGCCGCAGCGGCGGTCGCGATGGACGCGCGTCGGCCGCAGGACCCATGGACGGCCACGGGCGCGTGGCGCATCGGCGAAGGGAATGCGACGACGATCGCCCTGCGCGAGGGAGAGCGCGAGCGCACCGTGCGGCTCGCCGGAAGCGGCCCGTACACGTACGCGGGCCACCGCGTCGCTCCGGTCGATGAAGCGCACCGCTGGATCATCGACGGCACTCCGGCGGCCGCGGTCGTCAGCAATGGCGTGGTCTGGGCGAGCGTTCGCGGGAACGTGTGGGAGCTCGAGACGACGCCACGCGAGCGCGAGGTCGAACAGACCGCCGGCGCGGAGGTCGCGGCGCCGATGCCTGGCCTGGTGATCGCCGCGCAGGCGGTGAGCGAGCGGCACGTGCGTCGCGGCGACCTTCTGTTCGTGGTCGAGGCGATGAAGATGGAGCTCCGCGTCGAGGCGCCCGCGGATGGAAAGGTCACGCGGGTCCTTGCGAGCGTCGGGCAGCAGGTCGAGCGGGGACAGCGGCTGGCCGAGTTCGAGGCGGACGCGGTCTGATCCATCTCACGCGCGAGGATCGCGACGCCGCGCGGGTTGCGCTGACCGAAGGTTGGCCGGTCCTGGGGACGACCCTCGTCGTCGCGACAACCTTCGGTGTCATTGCGCGGCAGTCGGGACTCGAGCCGGTTCAGATCGCCGCGATGAGCATTCTCGTGTTCGCCGGCGCTTCGCAGTTCGCGATGGTGCGGCTCTTCTCCGAGTCGGCTCCGACGCCGATCGTCATCGCGAGCGTCCTCTTTATCAACCTGCGGCACGCGCTGATGGCCGCGTCGCTGCAATCCGAGCTTCGGGGGCTGCCGGTCCTCGGACGGCTCCTCGCGGCGTTCTTCCTGACCGACGAGGCCTTCGCCATGGCGACGGGCCACTTCCGCCGCGGCGGTCGCAGCCTGGCGTATTACTTCGTGTTCGCGATCTCCCTCTATGTGCTCTGGAATCTCGGGACGCTTGGCGGCATCCTGCTCGGCGACGCGATCGGCGACCCGCGCCGCTACGGCATCGACTTCGCGATCACAGCGACGTTCATCGGCATCGTTGTGCTTGCGGTCCGGCACCGAGCGGACGCCGTCATCGCGGTCGTCGCCGCGCTGGTCGCGGGTGGTCTTGCTCTCGCCGGAGCATCGACCATCGCAGTGATCACTGCGGGCGCGCTCGCTCCGTTGATCGCGCTGTTCACCCGACGATGACCTGGATCGCCATCGTCGGCTCTGCCATCGCGACCTATCTGATCCGGTCGATCCCATTCGCCGTGACGACCCGCGGGCACCTCCCAGACGCGGCGTCGCGATATCTGGACGCGCTCCCGGTCGCGATCATCGCGGCGCTCGTCGGGCCAGCGGTCGTCGCACCAGCCGGCGCACTGACGCGCGGCCCGGAGCCCATCGCAGCGGTGCTGGTGATCGCGATGGTCGCCTGGCGACGAAGCCTGCTCGCCGGGGTGGTCGTGGGAGTTGTGGCCGTCGCGCTCCTGCGCTTGATCTAGGACCAGCGGCCGCGGCGCACGACGTCCGCGGTCGCTCGGTGCCCGCGCTTGAGCGATGGCGAGGGCCGATCCTTCGGTTTCGCGTAGCCCACCGCGACGACCCCGACCGCCGTGTACTCATCCGGGATACCGAACGTCTCGCGAAGCTTCGCCTGATCGAAGACGCCAAAGAACACCGCGCCGAGGCCGGCATCGACCGCGGTGAGAAGCGCGAGCAGCGCGGCCATGCCCGTGTCGACGTCCCAGTACGGCACGGGCCAGCGCTTCTCGTCCATATCGGTCCAGCCTTTGTCCGG
>JALYLL010000247.1 GCA_030774255.1 Chloroflexota bacterium
CGCGCGTCTTCGGGCGAGAGGAACAGCGCGTCTCGCGTCGCGCCGGTGAGTGGATCGCGATCCCGCCAGACCATGGAGTTGAACTGCTTTCCGCGCCGCGTCGACAGGTGGTAACGGCCCGCCGGCAACGCCGGCTCGATGGTCGGCAGCGCATCAGAGAAATGCGCGCGGCCGTCAGGGGTCGGGAAGCGCGAGCCCTCGCACAAGAGGCGTCCGCCCCATTGAAAGGAGTCGCCGCCGGCCGAGAGCCGTTCGATGCCCGCGTACGCCGGGACGACCGCGGCGATCTCGTCGCGTATCTCCGCAGCGGAACCGAGGCCGAGGGTCGGCGCTTGCTCGGGGCGGACGCGCCGGCCGAGATCCGCGAAGATCGCCCACTCGGCGCGCGCTTCCCCCGGACGGGGTCCGGGGATCTCTGGGCTCAGCACGACGCGGCGCTCGGTGGTGGTCTCGGTGCCACCACCCGGCTGCTCGTAGCGCGTCATGGCCGGAAGGAGAAGCACTTCGTCGCCGTCGACGAGCATCTGCGGCGAGACGACGATGTCCTGGTGTACGCGCAGCGGCGTGCGCGCGAGCGCAGCGCGTACCGAATCCGGATCGGGCAGCGTCTCCAGGAAGTTGCCACCGCTGGACCAGAGAACGTCGATCTCGCCGCGCCCGGCGGCCTCGACCATCTCGGCCGCGGTGAGACCGGGTCGCGCCGGAACATCGAACCCGTAGCGCTCGCCGAGCGCGCGGGCGTTCTCGGGCGTGACCGCAAGTCCGCCAGGGAACGCGGTCGCGTACGCACCCATCTCCGCGCCGCCCTGCACGCCGGAATGCCCGCGAATGGGCATGAGTCCCGCGCCGGGGCGACCGACGTTGCCGCGCGCGAGCGCGAGATCGACGATCCCCTGGACGCTCTCGGTCCCGCAGACGTGCTGCGTGACACCCATCGACCACACGAGCACGGCCGAACGCGCGTCGCCGTAGATCTTCGCGAAGGCGCGAAGCTCGGGCACGCTCGTTCCCGAGGCGGCGGCGAGCTCGTCCAGCGACGTCGCAGCGAGTACGGTGCGGAGCTCGTCAAAACCGACAGTGTGCTCGCGGACGAACGCTTCATCGATGCCGCCCTCGTCGATCAGGATCTTGAGGACGCCGCGCACGAACGCGAGATCACCGCCGGTGTGGATGGCAAAGAACGCGTCGGCCATCTTCGTGCCGAAGAGCGCGCTCTCGACACTCGACGGCACCCAATAGTTCTCGAGGCCCGGCTCGCGGAGCGGGTTCACGACCAGCACCTTGGTCCCCCGCTTCCGCGCGAGATACAGGTACTTCATGAAGACCGGCTGCGCGTTCGCGACGTCGGCGCCGAGCAGGACGACGAGGTCGCTCTCGATCACGTCGCGGTACGAGCAGGTCGTCGCCGCGACGCCGAGCGCCGCTCGTAAAGCTCCGGTCGACGGTGCATGACAAACGCGAGCCGCGTTGTCGATGTTGTTTGTGCCGAGGAAGCGCGCAACCTTCTGCGCCGCGTAGTAGGTCTCGTTCGTGAGACCGCGAGCCGTCAGGTAGATGCCGATCCGTTCGGGGGCGCTTGCGCGGATGCGCCCGGCCGCGAGGTCGAGCGCCTCGTCCCAGCTCACTCGGCGGAACCCGGCGTCGCCGCGGCGGCGGAGCATCGGGTACGGGAGCCGGCCGAGCGCGCGGAGCGCCCCTGACGATCGCGGAAGCCGGGCGACATCGGCGAGCACGGCCGGATCGAGCGCCCGCGCCGTGTTGAGCTTGAGGAGGTCGAGCCGCGTGGTGCAGAGGTGTACGCCCTCCATCGTCCAGTCTCGAAAGCCGGCGACGCCCAGCGCGCACCCATCGCATACGCCCTTGGAAAGGATCCGCCACGCGTAGGGAAGGTCATGGCGGTTGTCCCAGACCGTTCGGAGAATCTCCAGGTAGTGGTTCGGCTTCGTCCGGCCGATCCCGTAGGGCACGAGGCTCACCCAAAGGCTTGGCCGGAGCACGCGCCGAGTCTAGGTCGCGGAATTCGCGGGGCGGGGCGCGCGTTGTGGGATGACGTGGACATCGAGGAGCTCCGGCACGAGAAGGATCACTACTTCGGGCATGAACATGACTCGCCACTCACGGTAGACCAGCGCGGGCATTTCGACGGCCTGCGCTATTTCCCGAAGGACGACGCGTTGCGTTTCACGGTCACGGTCGACCCTGAAGGCAACGGCGCCGTCGAAGCGGTCGAGATGAGCGACGGATCGACAGACCACCTTCCACGGGCCGGGACCGTGCGCTTCGACGTCGGAGGCGAACGCGTCGGCCTCATCGCGTTCGCGCAGGGCGACGGACTTTTCATCCCATTCCGCGATGCGACGAGCGGGAAGGAGACCTACGGCGCCGGGCGCTACGTCGAGGCCGAGCCGCTCGGCGATGGCCGCTTCGAGCTCGACTTCAATCGCGCCTATAACCCGTACTGCGCCTACAACGACGCGTGGCGCTGCCCGCTGCCGCCGCGCGAGAACTGGCTGGCCGTGCCGATCCGCGCCGGGGAGCTCTCCTTCCACTAGGCAGACGTCGCTAGCATCGGCGCATGGGTCGGCGGGTTCGTATGACGGTGCGCGCGTTCGCGATCGCGCTGGCCTTTGTGATCGCGCTCGGCTTCGCCGCGGGCGCGAGACCGGTCTACACGTACCGCGAGCTGCGGTGCGCTCCGGGCTACACGGCTCAGCCCGTTTCGATCGCGCCGGTCTCTGTGTGCCGACCGGCGAACCCGGACGCCACGGCGATCCAGTGGCCCCAGGTGGTCGCGACGCAGCATGAGATCGCGCTCTACCTGACAAATCTCCGCGTCCGCGTATTCGACATCGATTTCGTCTGGGGCACCTCTCACTGGCTCGCTTTCGACATAGCTCCTCCGCCGTAGACGCAAACCCCAGGATCGCGTCCGACCCGGCCGTCTAGAGTTCGCGCATGGGCGAGACGGTGACGCTGAGCACGGAATCGCACGGGATTTCGCGGATCACCATCGCTCGACCGGAGCGCAAGAACGCGTTCGACGCAGCGCTCATCGCCGAGCTCACCGCCGCGGTCGGACGGGTCGATCACTCCGCCCGCGCGGTCGTGCTGCAGAGCGAGGGCGATACCTTCTGTGCCGGCGCGGACGTCGAATGGATGCGCGGGATGGCCGAGTACTCGCTCGACGAGAACATCGCGGATTCCAAAGCGCTGGCTGGTATGTTCCGCGCGCTCTACGACCTCGAGATGCCG
>JALYLL010000248.1 GCA_030774255.1 Chloroflexota bacterium
GTCTCACGTGCGCCTCTTAGAGTCAGCCTGACCAACGGGAGGAGCAGTGACAGTGACCATGCGTACACACGCTCGATCGATCGCCGCGGCAATCGGCGCGGGCATGCTCGTGGCCGCGTGCGGCGGCTCCGCGACGCTCGAGACGCCGACCGCGACACCGACCGCGACCAGCGCTGCCACGGCAACGGCGGCGACCACGACCTCATCGGCGGGGACCTGGACCATCACCGACAAGTCGAAGGCGACGATCCGTGTCCGCGAGCAGCTCGTCGGGGTCAGCCTTCCGTCGGACGCGGTCCTCACGGCCACGGGCGCGAAGGGCTCGTTCGAGCTGAACGCCGACGGGACATTCGAGTCCGGATCGAAGATCACGTTCGCCCTCACGACGCTTTCGAGCGACGAGCGCGATCGCGACAACTTCATCAAGAACGACACGTTGCAGGTCCGCCAGTTTCCAACGGCGGAGTTCGTTCCGACGAAGACGAGCGGGCTCACGCTGCCGCTTCCGGCGAGTGGAACGTTCACGTTCACGCTGACCGGGAACATGACCATCAAGGGCAAGACGAAGGAGGTCACGTTCGACGTTACGGCGAAACGCGATGGGGGCGACCTCACCGCGACGGCGACGGCGAGCCCGAGCTGGAAGTTCGGTGACTTCGGGATGAACGCGCCGTCCGTTCCGTTCCGAGTACTGAGCGTGACCGACGAGATCCGCGCGACGATCGACATCGTGGCGACGGGTCCGAAGGGATGAAGACACCGAGCCGGGATCGCGGCTAGGTCGAGCTCACCGCCGGACGGCGGAGGAGCGGCACAGCTTGGACGATCAGGACGAGCGCGATGATCCAATACGCCATGAAGACCGCGGGTCCCGACGCGACGACGCTCGCGAGATAGATCGCGCAGAGGAACGCGATCGCCGCGGGAATGTCGTACGGCTCTATCCCGCCGCGTTCGCGATACGAGATGTAGGCATTGAACGCGAACACGACCGACGGTACGAGAAGCGCCACGGATGCGATCGTCACCCGAAGAGTGTCCGCGCCCGCATCGTATGGCGGACCTCGGGGTATCAACTTGGCGTACCGTCCGCTCCCCAAAGGTGTCGTCCCCCGCACGGCGGTATTGCTCCCGCGCAGCGGCCGTTAGCTTCGATGAGTGGGATCGCGCATCTTTTCGCCGGCGCTCGTCACGGCACTGGTTCTGAGTTGGCTGGCGGTTGGTCCGATGCCGCGAGCCCTCGCGGCGCCGTCGCCCGAGCCCGCGGCGGCAACGTGCGCGAGCAGCGTCGGTCCCGGGATCCCACACCCCGCAGGTCTTCCTGCCGGCGTCCCCGGATTCCACGCGCAGTGGTACGGGCAGAGCGGCTACCCCACGCTCTGCCCCGGCGAGCGCTCGACGGCGACCGTGGCGTACTACAACTCGGGCTCGCTTGGTTGGGTGCGCGCGCAGATGGGCCAGGTCGCGTACCTCGGCACGTGGGGGCCAGAGCCAGGACAGGACGCGGCGACGCCGATCGGCGGTGACGGCACCGCGGGATCGCCCGCCACGGGATGGCCTCGCTACAACCGCATTGCGATGCAGCCCGCGGACTACGTCGGACCAGGGCAGGTCTCGTGGTTCCAGTTCACGATCCAGGCGCCGACGACCGCGGGTTACTACAGGCTGTATCTCCGTCCGTTGATCGAAGGCGCGACGTGGCTCGAGGACTTCGGTGTCTTCTGGCTCGTGACCGTGCTGAACGCCGACGGCTCACGTCCAGCGCCACCGGAGACCGGTCTTGGGTACAACTACCAGAGCGTCTCGACCGTCCGCGGCACGTTCAACGTGCACCTCATAAAGGAGCGGCTCACGGCGGTCACGGTGAAGACGCTCACCGCGAACGTCACCGATTGTTCGAACAACTGCCCGGCGAAGCCGCTTGCGCAGTACGTCAGTGAGAACGCGGCCTACGCTGGAATGAACGGCACGTACCTCTGTCCGCCTGACTACGCGCAGTGCGCCGGTAAGGTGAACTCGTACGACTACGCCGTGTACAACAGCAACCTGCGCCGCTGGATCAACTACAACGCGCTCAACGCGCAGAACGGCGGGCTCTTCTTCAATGGGGCGAGCACAAGCGCCTATCGCCGTACGTTCGCCTACTACCAGAACCAAACACCGATCACGGCCGCGATCACGAACTTCCCGCTGCTTGTCCAGAACGGCGCGGTGATCGATTCGACCTCCGAGCAGAACGGCTCGCAGCTCCTCAAGGGCACGAAAGGCGCGATCGGCGTGGACGGCACGTACGTGTACCTCGCGATCGTGACGAACGCGACGGTGACCGATGCCGCCTACGTGATGCAGGCGCTCGGCGCACGCGACGCCCTCAACCTCGACGGTGGCGGGACCGCGGCCATGTGGATTGGCGGCACCTACAAGGTCGGCCCGGGGCGGCTCCTGCCCAACGCGATCGTCCTGACCAAGCCGTAACGGCTCAGTTCGCTGCGCGGAGCTCGAAGTCCAGCCGGCGAACGAGCGCGCCCTCGATCTCGAAGTTCCAGGTCGTGTAGTTGGCGAAGATTCCGGGCGCGCGCGTGAGCGTCGTGATCCGCACGTTCCTGCCGTCCACGGATTCCTCGCGCGGTGTCTGAACAAGCTCCGAGGGAGCGAGGCGGATCATCTGCCGCACCCCCTCTTTTCCCTGGAAGGGCTCGGGCAGGCCGGGAAGCGTGACTTCGACATCGTCCGCGCAGAGAGCAGCCGCGGCATCGGCGTTGCGATCCTTGACCGCTTGAACGAACGAGCGCGCGACGTCGAGAGTAGAGTCCATCACAGACCTAGAGCGTAGACAAAGGGGAGGCGGCCGTGGCATATCCTGTCACGCACTTCGAGATCAACGCGCAGGACGCGCCGGCGACGCAGAAGTTCTACAGGGATCTTTTCGGGTGGGGCATCGACACGAATAACCCCGACAACTACGGGATGATCGATACCAAGAACGAGGGCACGGGCATCAACGGCGGCATCGGCGCGAGCCAGCAGGGCAAAAGCTGGGTGACGTTCTACGTCGAGTGTGACGATCCGGCGGCGACGCTCGCGAAGGTCGAGCGCCTCGGCGGCCGCAGGGTGATGGAGCCGATGGAGTCCATGAACGTGGTCTACGCGCTCTTCGCCGACCCCGAAGGCAACGTCATCGGTCTTGCAAAGACGGATCGCACGCAGCAGGAGCAGCGGGACCAGGAGCAGGAGCAGAAGAAGCGCTCCCGTTCGAATGGCAATGGAAATGGGACTCCCGCTCGCAGCCGCGCGAAGACGACGGCCACGGGAAAGGCTTCGACGAAGCGTGCGTCGACGCGCAAGCGGACGACGGCGAAGAAGACCACGACTCGTCCGAGGAGCAAACGCTCGAGAGGTTGACCGACACACAAGGGGCGAACTAGCCTTACGCCGCCTTTCGAGGCGGGGGAGTTTGTCGCGGCGTTCGTCCGCGTACGGCGCCGAGATATGGGGGATGCGCGCCATGGGCCATGCCCATACGGTCACCGTCACCGT
>JALYLL010000249.1 GCA_030774255.1 Chloroflexota bacterium
TCGCGGGAGTATGCGCGCCTAAACTTGATGCACTCCGGGGGCCGCTAGCTCAACGGTAGAGCAGGGGACTTTTAATCCCTTGGTTCCGGGTTCGAATCCCGGGCGGCTCACTGACGGATCCCTTAACCCGGCTCCACTCGGAACTTGAACAGGTGAGTCACCTCGCCCTGTGTGACAACGAAAGACCACCGCACGTTCACGAGGACCTGGTACGTACGGGCCGGGAGGATCGATCTCACCTCGTATGAGCCACTGCGACCCGGCAGCGTGAACTCCTCGTTCGGGCCTCCCGAGGACGTCGGCGCGTCGAGGTCATATATCCAGCCGCGGATCTCGGCGCCCTGGTCTGCCTCGACCCGGATCGTCAGCGGCGTCGAACCGCGAACCGTGGTCAGCGGAATGTTCTGCGCAAAGGCGTCGCCGTGCGAGGTCGAGCAGGGGGTCCCCTCGGTCGTGCTCGAGAGCACCGTCGGAACGCTCTGCCCGTCGATACTGACGGTCACGCCCGGACGACCGCCGCACGAAGCCACGAGGACCGCGAGGAAGATCACCGCGAGCGGAAGACGCGGTCGCACCGGCTAGTTCAGGACCGCGCGCTCCACCTCGCCGACGAGCTCGTCGACCTCGAACGGCTTTCCGCAGACAAACGCGGCGCCTAGCAGGCTCGCGATCTCCCTGCGATCGGAGCGCCCGCTCACGACGAGGATCGGGACGTCGTTCGCGTCGGGCCGTCGTTCACGCCAGCGTGCGACGAACTGCGTCCCGTCGTGATCCGGTAGCCCGATGTCCAGGACGACCGCGGCGGGCTTCCGCGCGAGCGCCGTTCGGAGCGCCTGGCTGCCGTCGATCGCGGCGACCACGTCGAGTCCCACGTTGGTCAGGGCCTCGGTGATCAGCCTACGAATGTCGTTGTCGTCCTCGATCACGAGGACTCGTCGATTAAGCCGCGGCTGCATTCGTTGAGATGGTGTCACCGAACGGCACAAACCGCGAGCAACAGGCTCAGAAGCGAGCGCTATATCCCGCGGACAAGGTCGGCCAACGGAACGTCCAAGCGCTTAGCGAAGTGGGCGAGAGCCGAGAGAGACGGCGCGACGCGGCCGGTCTCCATCTTCCAGACGTACTGGCGCTGGAAATAGACGACGCCCTTCGGGCTCGCGCCGAGCTCGGCCATGGTCAGTCCCTTTTTCTCCCGAAGCTCGCGGATCCGCTTCCCGACCTTTCGGAGGAGCCGCGGCTCCCCAGGGACGTCCGGATTCACGCGCGCCGGCATACGAACTCCACGATCTCACCAAGCGCCTCGTCCCCGTACGCGGCGCTGAACATGGCGCGGGAGTGTTCGCGCCCTCCGAAGAGGACGAGCTTCTTAGGCGCGCCAGTGGCGGTAAAGCAGCTCAACACGTTCGGTGTCGCGCGCAGCGAGTCGCGGTCCGCGCACACGAACAGCTTGCGGCCGGTGATCCTCTTCGAGAGCTCGTCGGGGACCGCGGCGACCGGCGCGGAGATCGCGACGACACACTCGACGTCGGCCTCGAAGCTCGATGCGAGCACCGCGCTTCCGCCCATCGACGAGCCCACGAGCGCGATCTCTTTCACGCCGCGGGCGCGCAGGGCGGCTTTGGCGGCGTGAAGATCGGCCACCGGAGTCCATGGCTTATCCGGCCGATAGCGATTCGTCTTTCCCGTCGATCCAGCGTAGCCACGGAGATTAACGGCGAGCGCCGGCACGGCCCGCGCGACGAAGAGTGGCGCGACGCTACGCCAACCCGACGCGTCCCAGTTCTGCCCGTGCACGAGGATCGCGACGCGCGCGGCCGGCAGCCTGCCGTACAGATCCCCCTCGATCGTCTCGCCGTCGCTCGCAAGCTTTAGACGCTCCTGCGGCGGGATGCTCGTCGCTGTCGCCATCAAGGAACCGGATCGAGGAGCGGCTTGCCTTCGATGAACGCCCGGATGTTCTCCGCCGCGCGGACGGCCATGCGAGTTCGCGTACGCACGGACGCCGATGCGATGTGCGGGAGGAGCACCGCGTTCTCCCGCTCGAGCAGCGCCGGTTCGACGGCGGGCTCGCGCTCGTACACGTCCAGACCGGCGCCCGCGATGACGCCCTCCTTCAAGGCCTGTGCGAGCGCCTTCTCGTCGACGACCGGGCCGCGGGACGTGTTGATGAGGATCGCGGTGCGCTTCATTTTGCGCAGGCGAGTCGCGTCCATCAGATGTCGCGTTTCGGCGAGCAGCGGTACGTGGAGCGAGACGAAGTCGCTTTGCGCCAGGAGGTCGTCGAGGTTTTCGACGTATGTGGCGCCCACCTCCTGCTCCGCACCGGGATTCCGGCGCGCGTCGTGATAGAGGATGTGCATACCGAAGCCGTGCGCGCGCCGGGAGACGGCCAGGCCGATGCGGCCCATGCCGACGATGCCGAGTGTGGCGCCGTGAACGTCCTGCCCCGTGAACATGAACGGCGTCCAGCCGCGGTATTTCCCGGCGCGGAGGAAGCGCTCGGCCTCGCCGAGCCGGCGCGCCGTGGCGAGGAGCAGCGCGAAGGCACCGTCAGCCGTCGTCTCATCGAGGATTCCGGGAGCGAAGGTGACGGGTATGCCGCGCTCCTTGGCGGCGGCCACATCGATGTTGTCGTAGCCCGTGCCCATCGTGGCGATCATGCGCAGCTTCTTCGCACCCCGGATCGCGTCACCGTTCACCGGATTCGCCGGAAGTGTGTAGACGACGTCCGCGTCGGCGATGAGCCGTACGACCTCGTCGGCGGTCGGGACCGGGGGCTCGCCCGGACCGACGGCGACCTCGCCTTTGGAGCGCAGGATCGACAGGGCTTCCTCTGCGATCGGCCGCGTCACCACGATCTTCACGAGCGCGAGCGAGTCTATGCCGCCACAATTTCGGCGTGCCCAAACGCGTCGCGGTCGACGAAGTCGGCGCCCACAACGAGCGCATGTGGGAGCGGCTCGCGAAGGCGGGCATCCCGTACACGCGGCCGCAGGGCACGCCGCCGCGGACCCGAGCCGGTAAGCGGCGGTTCCTCGATCGCATCACGAACGGCACGCTCCAACGGGTCGACCTCGACGGAAAGCGCGTCCTTTCCCTCGCCGGCGGCGGCGGCTGGGACGCGATCCTCTTCGCGGAGCTCGGCGCAGCGACCACGCTCGTGGACATCAGCAGCACGCAGCTCGCTACGGTCCGCCGTCTCGCGCGGAGCCGCGGCACCGAGCTCACGTATCTGCGGACCGACATGCGCGACCTGAGCGGCCTGGGCAGCGGAGAGTTCGACATCGTCTTTCATCAGCATTCCCTTGTGTTCGTTCCCGACGCGGCTCGCGTCATCGCCGAGGTGGCACGAGTCCTCGCCCCTGGCGGCGTGTACGTCTTCTCGACGATGCATCCGGTGACCTTCCTGTTTTACGAATCGTGGACCGGCACAGGATGGCGCCCAAAAAAGACTTATTTCAGCGACCGGCCGGTTCCCGTGCTGGACCCGACCTGGGACTTTGGGCGTGTGAAGGTCCGCGCGCCGACGTTCGAGTACGCGCACCGGACGGCCGATCTCGTCAACGCCTGCGTGCGCGCGGGTTTCGTCATCGATGGGCTCTGGGAGTGGTCACCGCATCGCGATGGTGGGCCGGCGGGATCTGACGACGCGCTGGAGCAAAAGCTCCCGGCGTTCATTCAGATACGCGCGAGGAAGACCTCTTCTTCTGGCCGCGGAGCGAACGGCTCGCGTCCGCGTACTGATCCACCAGCGCCGCCACCTTTCGCGCGGCCACCGGGATATTCAGGGCCCACCCCACGCCGAACACGCGCTCGGTGAAGATCTCGTCAGACCCGGGATTCCAGTAGGCCTCACGGAGACGCTCGAACGTCGGCAGACGGAAGTCGTACGGCACGACGCCCGCGACCTTCCCATGCCAGGTGCGTTCGGCATCGGGCTTCTTGAGCTCCTGGTAGAGAGCGCCGAAGAAGGCGAGCCAGACAGCCGTCCGCGCGAGCCGATACAGGTCCTTCATCTCGAGACCACCGCAGGAGCAGGAGTGGTGCCGGGATGCGCCGCGGGGATGCCTTTCGCGCAGAGCGGGCACTCGGCAGGCGCATAGGACGGGATCTCGAGGCGCCACAAAGCCTCGATCGGCACGTCCAAGCGCGCCTCGCCGCCGGAACGATCGACGAGCACCGCCGCTCCGGCGACCTCCCCGCCTGCCGACCGCACCGCGTCGATCGTCTCTTGCACCGAGCCGCCTGTGGTCATGATGTCGTCGACCACTACCACGCGTTCGCCGGGTCGGAGCGCGAACCCGCGGCGGAACTCGCGACCCGCGCCGCTTCGTCGCTCGGCGTAGATGGCACGGAGGCCAAGTTGCCGTGCCACCTCATGCGCCAGGATGATCCCGCCGGTGGTGGGTCCGGCGACCGTGTCGACATCGAGCAACCGCACCCACGACGCGATCGCGGCACACAGGCGCTCGGTGTCCGCCGGATGCTGAAGGACCTGGAACTTCTCCAGATACATCGGGGAGTGGCGGCCGGAGGCGAGGATGAAGTGCCCCTCATGGAGCGCACCCGAATCGCGGAAGACGCGCTCGACATCCGCCGATGCGATGGTCATCACGACTATTCTGCGCGGCGTTGAAGATCCACGACGTCTCGCTGGTTCTGCGGCCGGACATGGTCACCTGGCCCGGCGAGCCCGCCCCGCGAATCGAGCCGCTTCGCCGCATCGCCAAAGGCGACACCGCGAACGTTTCGGTGGTGACCATCAGCGATCACGCCGGAACCCACGTCGATCCCCCGCTCCATTTCCTCGAGGGCGGCAACACCGCGGACAAGCTGCCGGTCGAGGCGCTCGTTGGTCCTTGCGTCGTCACGGCATTCGATGGGCCTGGGCATGTGTCGGGTGAGTGGCTCGATCGGGCGAAGCTTCCGGCGAAAACCGAGCGGATCCTCTTCAAGACCCGGAACAGCGAGCGCTGGGGCGATCCAACCGCCGCCTTCACGCGCGACTTCACCACGATCAACGCGAGTGCCGCACGGTGGTGCGTCGCGCACGGCATCAAGCTCGTCGGAGTTGACTACCTGTCGATAGAGCCCCAGGGCCCCGAGAAGGAGGGGTATCCCGTCCACAAGACGCTGCTCGGCGCGAACGTCGTGATCATCGAAGGTCTCGACCTCCGTGG
>JALYLL010000250.1 GCA_030774255.1 Chloroflexota bacterium
TCTCGTCGTCGAAGAGGAACTCCGCGAGGGCCTTCGCGAGGAGCGTCTTGCCGACGCCGGTCGGGCCGAGGAAGAGGAATGAGCCGAGCGGGCGATTCGGGTCCTGCATGCCGGCGCGCGCGCGGCGTACCGCGTTCGCGACCGCCGTGACCGCTTCTTCCTGCCCGACGATCCGCTGGTGGAGGTTCTGTTCCATGCGCAGGAGCTTGGAGACCTCGCCCTCGAGGAGCTTCGTGACCGGTATCCCTGTCCACTTTGCGACCACGTCGGCGATGTCTTCCGGCGTGACCTCCTCGGTCAGCATCTTCTGGTTCTTCTGCAAGTCCGCGAGCTTCTTCTCGGCACGCGCGATCTCTTTTTCGATGTTCGCGACCGTGCTGTATTTCAGCTCGGCCGCCTTCGCGTAATCGGCGGACCGCTCGGCGCGCTCGACGTCGGCGCGGATCGCCTCGAGCTGTTGCCGCTTGTCCCGTATTTCGGTGATGGCGGCCTTCTCCTGCTGCCAGTGCGCGCGGAGCACGCTCGCCTCTTCTTTCACCTGAGCAAGCTCACGCTCGAGCTTGGGCAGGCGCTCTTTGCTGGCGGCGTCGGTCTCCTTCTTCAGGGCCTCGCGCTCGATCTCGAGCCGCGTGATGGCGCGCTCCACCTCGTCCAGCTCCGCGGGCATCGAATCGATCTCCATGCGGAGCTTGGACGCCGCCTCGTCGACGAGGTCGATCGCCTTGTCGGGCAGGAAGCGGTCGGTGATGTACCGCGACGAGAGCGTCGCTGCCGCGACGAGCGCGGAGTCCTGGATCCGGACGCCGTGGTGGTTCTCGTACCGCTCGCGCAGGCCGCGAAGGATCGAGATCGTGTCCTCGAGGGTCGGCTCGCCGACGTACACCGGCTGGAAGCGCCGCTCGAGCGCGGCGTCCTTCTCGATGTACTTGCGGTACTCGTCGAGCGTGGTCGCGCCGATCGCGTGGAGCTCGCCGCGCGCGAGCATCGGCTTCAGAATGTTCGCGGCGTCGACGGCTCCCTCGGCCGCTCCGGCGCCGACCACCGTGTGCAGCTCGTCGATGAACAGGATGATCTGGCCGTCGCTCGAGGCGATCTCCTTGAGGACCGCCTTGAGTCGCTCCTCGAACTCGCCGCGGTACTTCGCGCCGGCAAGCAGCGACCCAATGTCGAGGGCGAACACGCGCTTTTCCTTCAGCCCCTCGGGCACGTCGCCGCGCACGATGCGCTGGGCGAGCCCCTCGACGATGGCGGTCTTGCCGACGCCGGGCTCCCCGATCAGGACAGGGTTGTTCTTCGTGCGTCGTGAGAGCACCTGGATGACGCGGCGGATCTCCTCGTCGCGGCCGATGACCGGATCGATCTTGTTCTTCCGCGCCAGGTCGGTGAGGTCGCGGCCATATTTGTCGAGGGCCTGGTACTTCCCCTCGGGGTTCTGGTCCGTGACGCGCTGGTTACCGCGAACGTCCTTTAGCGCTCCCAGGACTCTCTCGTGGGTGACGCCGAGCCGCTTCAGGGCCTGACCCGTGTAGCCCTGGTCCTCCGCCATGGCAAGAAGGAGGTGCTCGGTGGAGACGTATTCGTCGCCGAGGGACTGCGCTTCTTTCTGCGCCTGCTGCAGCACGCGCCCAAGCCGCGCCGATGCGGAGAGCTGAACGTTGCCGCTGACCTTGGGTTGTCTCTGCAGCTCGGTCACGAGCGCGGACGAGAGCTGCGCCGGCTGCACGCCGAGCGCTGTCAGGACGCTCGAGACGATCCCGCCAGGTTGATCGACGAGCGCAGCGGCGAGATGCTCGACGTCGAGCTGCGCGTGGCCCTCGTCGCGCGCCTTCTGCTGCGCGGCGAGAAGTGCCTGCTGCGATTTCTCCGTGAGCTTATTAGGGTCAATCACTTCGTTACCTGCCTAACCGGCTCGGCCTGTCGGCCCAGCCTCCATGCCTCGACCGTTGCTAAAGGCTTGTGGTTGCTCGCTCACGGGAGTGAATCCCGCTCGCTCGCACTTTTTCGCACGCCCTATAGAAGATGACTGCGGACGTTCTCTCCGCTGCGTGACGTCGCGACCTCGCGGGCAAGCTCGCGTTCTTTTTCGCTGAGCTTCGTCGGCATGACGACTTTGACGGTGCTGTAGAGATCTCCGTGGCCGCCGCCCGCCCGCGGCATGCCCTGACCGGCGAGGCGAATGGTGCGCCCGTTCTGCGTTTCCGCCGGAATCCGCAACGACACCCGTCCTTTCAGCGTGGGCACGGTAACTTCCCCGCCGAGCATTGCTTCGTGCATCGCGACCGGCAGGTCCACGTGAAGGTCGTCGCCGTCGCGAGTGAAGAACGGATGTGGCTTCACCCGGACTCGCAGGTACGCGTCGCCGGGTGGCCCCCCGTTCACGCCGGGTGTTCCCTGCCCCGCGAGGCGGATGCGCTGGGCGTCCTTGACGCCCGGCGGGATCTTGACCGTGAGCCGCCGTGGGGCCTGGGCGTTCTCGCGGGAGATCTGGATGACCTGCTCGGTGCCCTTGTACGCCTCGGGCAGCGTGACCTCGACCTCGCCCTCGACATCTTCGCCTTGTCTAGCGCGCGAGCGGGTCCGTGTACGTGCACGACCGAACAGATCGTCCGCTTCGGCGAATCCCCCGTTCCCGGCCTGGCCGAAGAGCGTCCGGAAGAAATCGGAAAAGCCGCTGGCATCGTCGCCGAACGGATTTTCGCCGGGCTGCCCCGTGTAGACGTACTGGAAGCCGCCGGTCCCGGAGGGACGTCCGCGCCCTTGCGCGAACTGCTCCCACTCCGGGCCGACTGTGTCGTATCGCTTCCGCTTCTCGGGATCGCTGAGGACCTCGTTGGCCTCGTTGATCTCCTTGAATTTCTTTTCCGCGTCCGGCTTCTTGTTCACGTCCGGGTGGTACTGGCGAGCGAGCTTTCGGTACGCCTTCTTGATGTCGTCGGTCGAGGCGTTCTTCGGAACGCTCAAGGTCTTGTAGTAGTCCTTGTACTCGACCGGCATCTTTAGAGCTCCGTCGTGTTTAGTGCGCTGGTGCGGCGGTAGGGATGCTCGGACGTGCCGCCTCGATCTGCGCGGGCGTCACGTTCGGTCCGGGCAAGAGTGCGTTCTTCAGCACCTCGTCGATGGTCTCCATGAGCCTGATGTCGACTGTGTCGATGACTTCCTGCGGGACGTCCACGAGATCCTTCTTGTTCTTCTTCGGCATGAGGAAGACCTTGATCCCGGCACGGTGCGCCGCGAGGAGCTTCTCCTTTACGCCGCCGATCGGCAGGACGAGGCCACGGAGCGTGATCTCGCCGGTCATCGCGACGTCCTTACGGACCTTCCGCCCTGTGAGCGCCGACACGATCGCCGTCGCCATGGTGACTCCGGCCGAAGGACCATCCTTGGGGATGGCGCCCGCGGGCACGTGGATGTGCATGGCGTGGTCCTTGAAGAAGCCTTTCGGCACGCCGAGCTCCGCGTAGTGCGCTCGGACGTAGCTCAGAGCCGCGATGGCCGACTCTTCCATGACCTTTTGGATCTGGCCAGTGAGGACGAACTCCTCCTGCTTCGACCCCTGGTCCATGATCGTCGCCTCGACCGTGAGGACGTCGCCACCGTGCTCGGACACCGAAACGCCGGTGGCCGCGCCTACCTGGTCTTCCTTCTCGGCGAGCCCGTACTCGAACCGCTCTGGGCCGAGGTACTTGTCCAGATCCTCTGGCTTGACCTCGACCGTCTCGGCCTTGCCCTCGGCGATCGTTCGCGCGACCTTGCGGTTGATCGTGCCGATCTCCCGCTCGAGGTTGCGGACGCCGGCCTCGCGCGTGTACTCGCGGACGAGCTTGCGAATGGTCTCGTCGCCGATCACGAGCTTGCCCTGTTCGAGGCCGTGCTGCTTCAGCTGCTTCGGAAGCAGGAATCCGCTCGCGATGTGCATCTTCTCGTCCTCCGTGTAACCGGGGAGACGGATGATCTCCATGCGGTCGCGGAGCGGCGGAATGATGGTGTCCTCGACGTTCGCCGTGGTGATGAAGATCACCTTCGACAGGTCATACGGGACTTCGAGGTAGTGATCGCTGAAGGCGTTGTTCTGCTCCGGGTCGAGGACCTCGAGGAGCGCCGAGCTCGGGTCGCCGCGGAAGTCCGCGCCGACCTTGTCGATCTCGTCGAGCATGAACACGGGGTTGATCTCGCCCGCGGTCTTCATGTTTTGGAGGATGCGGCCAGGTAGCGCGCCCACGTAGGTGCGCCGGTGGCCGCGGATCTCGGCCTCATCGCGAATGCCGCCGAGCGACATGCGGATGAACTTGCGACCCATGGCTCGCGCGATGGACTTGCCGAGACTCGTCTTGCCCACACCGGGCGGGCCCACGAACGAGAGGATCGGCGCGCGAAGGCCGGGAGCGAGCTTGCGCACGGCCATGTACTCGAGGATGCGGTCCTTGATCTTGGGCAGGCCGTAGTGGTCCTCGTCGAGGATCTTCGCGGCCTGCGCGATGTCCCAATCGTCGCTCGCGGCCTTGCTCCACGGGAGCGAGACGAGCCAGTCGACATAGGTGCGGATCACGCCGGTCTCCGGGGAGGCCTGCGGGATCTTCTCGAGACGGCCGACTTCCTTGAGGGCCTTCTCTTTCACCGCGTCGGGCATGCCCGCCTGCTCGATCTTTTCCTTGATCTCGCGAAGCTCCGCGCCGCCCTCGTCCTCGCCGAGCTCCTTCTGGATGGCCTTCATCTGCTCGCGGAGGATGTACTCGCGCTGCGTCTTGTCGAGGGTCTGCTGGACCTCGCTCTGGATCTTCGCCTTGAGCTCGAGGATTTCGTTCTGCTTGGCGAGGAAGACCGAGATGAACTTGAGTCGCTCGGCGACCGCTGGCATTTCGAGGAGCTGCTGACGCTGCTCGAGGGTGAGGTCAGGGCTCGACGCCACGAGGTCCGCGAAGTGCGCGGGGTCCTCGGTGTTCTTTGCGGTCATGGCGAGCTCGGGAAGGATCGAGCCGCCGTTGTCCACGTACTTCTCGAAGAGGCCGCGCACGTTGCGAAGAAGGGCCTCTCGCTCGACGGCGTTCCCGGCCTCGTCGGGAATGACCTCGAAGTTCACGCGGAAGAAGCGCTGCTCCGGCAGGTAGTTGGTGATGCGGACTCGGTGAATGCCCTGCACGATGATCTGCGCGCTTCCGTCCGGGATCCGGAGAAGACGCACGATCTCGGCGACCGTACCCACCGAGTAGATCTGCTCGGGGGCGACATCATCGACCTCGGCGTCCTTCTGGGCGGCGAGGACGATGTAATGCTTTTCCTCGTTCATCGCCGCGTTGATCGCGGCGACGCTCTTTTCGCGACCCACTCCGAGCGGTACCACCAACTTCGGGAAGACAACGGCCTCCCGCAGGGGCACGAGCGGCAGATCGCTCGGGAACTGGCTCGTCTGCGCGTTGGTGTTCGTTGGTGTGGTCTCGGCGTCGGTCACTTCTTTTTTCCTTCTAGCTAGTTAAGGGTTGGATCGTTTGATTTGAGCTTTTTAGAGTTCAACGCCCTTTTGGCGTTGGCGTGTTCGTGGCTTGCGATGCGTGGGCTCGTGCGTCACCTCGACGGTTTGCGGGGCCTCGGCTTCGGCGTTCTCGCGCGCGAGCTCGTTCGCGATCTCGTCCAGGAAATCCGCGGCGTCGCGGAGCTGGAGGAGGAGCTTCACACCCGCGAGGTTGACCCCGCGGGTCTGCGTGAGGTACCGGATGGCGCGCACGCGGTCGAGGTCGTCGTCCGAGTACAGCCGGATGTTCGTGTCCGTTCGCACCGGATCGAGCAGGCCCTCTTCCTCGTAGATGCGGAGCGTCCGTGGATGGCAGCCGGCCAAACTCGCCGCGATGCTGATGACGTACACGGGTCGCCTTGCGCCTGCCATGGAGAATATCTAAAAGCCTACCAATGGCATTGTCAAGACTCTTGCGTCCCGTCGGCCTGCCGCTGAGCGACCAGGCAGGCCCCGAAACCCTCTTTACGCGGCGGCGGACCCCCGGCCTTCGGCCGGTGCCCCACCGCGCGGGGGCCCTCGGCGCTTGGCCGGCCGCTACTGTTTTGGCCCCGTGCGCTTCGGCCTCGACTTTGGCACCTCGAATACCTCTCTGGCCGTGTCCGACGGCTCCGCGGTGCGCGTCCTCCCCATCGACCTCGTCGCCGGAGAAACGATGCCGACCGTCCTGTACATCCGCCGGGACGGCACGCCGATCGTCGGCCGTCCCGCGATCGACGCGTACCTCGAGGACAACAGATCGCGCGGGCCGCTCACCAGAGAGTTCCAGTCGCTCGGGATCCTCATGGAGTCCTCCAATCCCGATCACCCGATCGTCGAGGCGCACATCTACACCGACCGGAACGCGCCTGGGCGGCTCTTCCAGGCGCTCAAGACATTCCTCGGCGAGCCGCTCGAGACGAGGACGAACGTGTTCGGGAATGCGAAGGGGCTCGAGGAGCTGATCGCGCTCATCCTCGTCCACGTCCGAAATCGCGCGAAGGAGCTCACCGGGACCGCGCCAGAGGCAATCACCCTCGGCCGGCCTGTCCGCTTTATCGGCGACGCAGGCGCGGAGGATCGCGCGACCGGGCGATTGCGTGCCGCTGCGGAGCTCGCCGGCTTTCGCGAGATCCGCTTCGTACCGGAGCCGATCGCGGCGGCGCACGCCGCGGACATCGGCGATGGAACGAGCCTGGTGTTCGACTTCGGCGGCGGCACCCTTGACCTCTGCGTCGTCCGGCGCGAGAGCCGGCGCGGAATCGCGGTGCTCGCAACCGCCGGCGGACCCATCGGCGGCGACCGCGCGACTGAGCTCCTCATCGAGGACGCGGTCGCTCCGCGCCTCGGATCGCGCGCGGAGTGGGGGCCGAAACGCTTACGGCTCCCCCGCTACATCGTGAACGCGTTGCGCGACTGGCACGCGCTCTCGGCCTTGAACGAAAAGCCTCTGCTCGATGCGCTCGACGATCTCGTACGGGCTGGTGCGCCGAAGCGCGAGCTCGCCGCGCTGCGTAGCGCGATCGAGCTCCAGCTCGGTTACGAGATCTTCCAGACCACCGACGCAACCAAGATCGATCTCTCGAGGGTGGCGGCGGCGATCCTCACCTATCACCACGCCGAGATAGACGTCGACGCGCGAGTCACTCGCGGGCGATTCGAGCATCTGATCGGGCCGATGCTCGACGAGACCGAAACGCTCGTGCGACGCGTGACGGACGACGCCGGCATCGCGAGAGGCGACGTCGCGGCGGTGGTCTACACGGGCGGCTCGAGCGCGA
>JALYLL010000251.1 GCA_030774255.1 Chloroflexota bacterium
GAGCAGCGGGCCACCCTTGCTCCTCTCGAGGTACGCGCCGAGCGGCACCGCACCGTAATCGGCCGCGGGGTGCGCCAGGCTGACGCTCCGCGTGCCCTCGGGCGGGTAACGGCACGCGGCGATCAACGCATCGCGCTCACTCCGCGCGCGCAGCGACGAGAGCTGTATCCCCGCGGCGCCCGCCTCAAGAAGCCGATTGATGTACCCGGCGTCGACCGCCGGGACCCGCACGATCGCCGGCAGGCCGAGCGCGGCCGCGTGCCGCACCAGCGCGAGGCACTGCGACTGATCGATTTGTGCGTGCTCCCCGTCGACGACGATGACGTCGAACCCCGCGGACGACGCGATGTCGACGGTCTCGAGCGCCGCGAGCTTCACGAACGTGCCGACGATCGGGGCGCCCGTTCGAAGGCGCTCCCGCAGGCGAGACGCGGGCGTCGGCGCGGCGGTCAGAAGAGACCGAGGAGCCGCGCGGGATTGTCGCGCACCATCATGCGCAGGTCGCCCTCGGGGACTCCGCAGTCGTGGAGCTGCCCGAGCATCTTCTTGAACGAATCGATCGGCGACGGGTTGTCGATCTGGCCGAGATCGCTCCCGATGCTGCTTCGCTCCGGCCCGACGAGATCGATCCACTCCTTGAGCGCTTTGGTGTCCCAGTGGTGGAACTCGGAGTCCTCGTCGTACATGCAGCACTCGTGCTCGATGATCGCGCCGCTCTCGGCGAATTTCGCGACCTGCTCGCGGCTCGCCTTGATGACGTACTCGGGGTGGTTCACGATCACGCGCGTGACGCCTGCCTTGCGGGCCGCGTCGAGCAGCATCTGGATGCGATCGGGCGCCATGTGTCCCGCGGCGAGCACGGCGCCCGCCTCTCTGATCTGACCGAGGATCACCGGCACCTCGGGCCGCAGGTCTCCCGACTCCGTGACGATGTCGACGATGTCGGGCTTGCGTAGCGGCACCGAGGCCTTGGGGAACTTCAGATCGGGATTCGCGGCCTGGTGCTCCTGATGCTGGCGTGAGGAGATCGTCGGGAACCAGACGACCCGCCCGCCCATTTTCAGCGCGACGTCGACGGCCGACGGATTGAGCCCGCCGACCATCGAGTTCAGAACGATGCTGCCGAAGACCTGCGTCTTCACGCCCGCCAGGCGCGGCGCCATCGCGCGAACGTCCATCACCGTCGGGTGGTGATGCGACTTCACGACGATCGCGCGTATGCCGACCGACTCGGCCTGCTTCGCCGCTTCGACGTGGTCCATCTTCCGCGGGAACGGCGACGGCCCCGAATGGCAATGCATATCGACCGCGCCCTCGAGGATGCGGTCGAGCGCGCCGTTCGTGCTCACGCAGGGACCGGGGCGGCGACGCCGAGAGCCTTCGCGATGTCGGCGGTCGAGGTCACCACGCCGTGGAAGCGGTCGGTCGAGGCCAGCACCGCGTCGTGCGCGGACTGGTCGGTGTCGGAGACGCACTCCGCGGGAACGAGGACGTCGTAGTCGCGCATGTAGGCGTCGCGGATCGTCGAGTCGATGCAGAACGACGTGGTCGTCCCGGTCACGATCAGGACCTGGATGCCCTTGATCCGCAGCTCCGTCTCGAGCGGCGTGTTGTAGAAGGCGCTCGCGCGGTGCTTGATGATGATGTCGTCCTCGGGCCGCACCTCGGCCTTGATCTCGTCGATGAGCTCGGAGTCCCAGGTCCCGCGCCAGCACAGCTCGAGCTTCACGCCGCGGCGATCGAGATGCGACGGGATGCGCCGGCGCTTCCGCGCCTGGTCGTCGGGGTAGTGCACCTGCCGCGTGAGCGTGATGCGCACGCCCGCGGAACGGGCCATACGCATCATCTCGACCACGTTCGGGATGCTCGCGCGCGGCATCGCGATCGCGTCGACGCCGAACGCTTTCGCCCGCGCCCCTTCCGGATGGCAGAAGCCGTTCTGCATGTCGACGACGAGCAGCCCGACCTCCTTCGGATCGAGGCGCGGCAGCTCGATCTTGCGGACCTTGTCCTCTGGCATCGCCCTAGCTCCTTCTCGGCGCGCGGTGGCGCCCCATTGTGCGTTGATGCGCGAACGCGTTATTCGTCGTGCTCATGCCGACAGCGCCGCGCCGCTGACGCCGTGCTCCCGCCCGATGGCCGCGGCGGTCCGGTAGGCGAGCGCGAAGATCGTGCCGGTCGGGTTCACGCCGGCGGAGGTCACGAAGAGGCCGCTGCCGGGGAGGTACAGGTTCGGTACGTCGTGGGAGCGCCCGTCGGCATCCGCGACGCTCGTGAGCGGATCCTTCCCCATTCGCGCGGTTCCCATGTGATGGCCCGCGAACATCCCCGCCGGAACGGACGAGCGCTGCGCGAACACCTCGCGGGCACCGGCCTCGCGGACGACCTCGGCGACCTTCGTCACCATTAACTCTTCCATCGCCAGCGTGTTTGGGTGATACCGGTAATGGATGCGGAGGCCCGGACCGCCATCGGCGAGGCGAATCGTCCGATCGAGCTCGAGGCGGTTCTCTTCCATCGGAAGGTCTTCGCAGAGCGCGAACGCGGCGAGGTGCCGGGAGTACGACGACGCGACGAAGTCGCGGAAGCCAGCGCCCCAGAGCGGTGTGCCCTCGGGCAATCGCGCCGTCAGACCCGCGGCGTTCGCGAACGCGAGCGGTCCGCCCGCGAAGGTGAGCGGCAGGCCGCCGACGACCGCGGCACCGCGTACGAACGAAGCGCCGTATCGCGTTCGCGGCCGATCCTCGTCAAGATCGTCGAAGGCGAAGCCAGTCTGCGGGCCGCGGTCGACGTGGATCGGCTCGTCGAACAGACCCCACGCCATGACGTTCGTGTGGAACATCAGGTTTCGCCCAACGAGTCCGCTGGAGTTCGCGAGTCCGCGCGGATGCGCCCTTGACGCCGAAAGAAGGAGGAGACGCGTCTGGTACGCGGCGCCGGTCGCGAGGACCACGGTGCGCGCGGTGATCTCGGCTCGGCCTCGCGGACCGACGTAGCGCACGCCGGTCGCTTCCCCGGTCCGCGGGTCCACGGACACGCGCTCGGCGCGGCACCGCGCGCGGATCTCCAACCGCCCGGTGCGGGCCGCGCGGACGAGGACCGTGTCCCGCGTGTTGCCTTTCGCGCGTCGGAGGCAGTCGTAGTGAGAGCAGCGGCCGCAGAGGTTGCACGCGTTCCGCGAGCCGCGCCGCTCCGTCGCGATGGCGGCAGGCGTCGGGTACGGCGTGTGGCCGAGCCGCCGCGCCGCGTCGGCGAAGAGCGTGGCGGCGCGCGACGCGGGGACGGGCGCGAACGGAAACGGGCTGCTTCGCACGCCCTCGTAGGGATTGGCGCCGGCGTGTCCCGCGACGCCGATCTCGCGCTCCGCGCGCGCGTACGACGGCTCGAGCTCGGCGTAGCTGATCGGCCAGTCCGCGAGGCTCGTCCCCGGGACAGCGCCCGCGTCGGAGCGCACACGGAAGTCCGATGGATGGAGGCGGTACGTGATCGTGGTCCAGTGGAGCGGTCCGCCGACGCCGATGTTGCGTGCAAGCCACGCGCCGCGCTTCGGTTGCCCGTCGTCGACGACGAGCGTCTCCGGCTCGGTCCAGAAGAGCGCGCGCCCGACCTGGAACTCGCGCTCGTCGGTGCTTCCACGCACCGACGACGGACCCGCCTCGAGCGCGATGACGCTCAGACCCGCTTCGGCGAGCTCGGCGGCGATGACGCCACCCGCCGCGCCGAGGCCCACGACGCACACGTCCGCGTCGTTGCCGCGGACGCTGCGCTTCGAGACGAGCCCCGCGTTCCATCGCGCGGGCGGCGCGGCCTTTCGCGTCACGGGTGCCGCAGTGGCGACCTCCTCCGCTGTGAACCCCGATGGCTGCGGATCCCCCACCGCGCCTACGAGGCTCCAGCCCCATCCGTCCTTGTTGCCGCCGTGAACGGGATGCGCGAGCGCGGCTTCGAGAGCGAGCGAGCGCAGGAACCAAAACGTCGCCGGATCGCCGCCGTGCTCGAGTAGCGCCGCGATGAGCCCGTCGACGTCCGCGCGATCGAGGCTCGCGATGGCCCGCCCGTGGCGGGAGCGAGCGGCGCGTGCGAGCGTGGCGATCGCCTTTCGAAGCCGCGTGCGTTCTTGTGGTGACGATCGCGCGAACCACCGTTTGAGATAACCGGCGGCGCCGGCGTCGGTCACACCAGGAAACAGCGCGTCGAGCACGGGGACCGCCCACGCGACCAGCGCGTCGCGCTCGCGCGAAGACGCGCGGATGGTCGGGGCGCTCAGGCGGCGCGGTCCACGAGGATGGACATCCCGTCGGCCATGTTCGTCATCTTTCCGAGGAAGAGGCTGCCCTTCGCGATGAAGAACGCGTTCCGCAGCGACCCGTCGCGCAGCCGTGGCAGCGCGTGCGCGAGATACGGGAGCGCCGCGGGGATGTGACCCTGCGTCGGGACGAAGCCCGGCATTCCGTGAGTGCGCTCGAAGGCCTCGACCTGGTCGCGCTGGATCTCGCCGCGCATCACCGCGAGGCCCGCGATGATCCGGTAGTTCGTGCGCGGCACATTGCCGGCGCCCGCTGGAAACGTGATCTCGGGGTTGTGCAGCTCGACCGCGTACTTGTCGACATCGGTGATCCGCAGACCGAGCTGGTCGAGCGGCTTCGTCACAAGTGCTTCGTAGATCGCGCCGGCCGCTCCGCCCGACATGACCGTGTGACGGCCGACGGCGTCGATGCGCAGCCGGACGCCGCTCCCGTCGGCGGGTCCGACGAGGATCGCGACCGCGGCGAGCGTGTCCTCGAGGAGCGGCATGTCCTTGGCGAGGTGGCCGAGCATCTTCATGCCGAGCTTCGCGAGCGACGCGCCGCCCACCACGACGACGTTCTTGTAGATCCCGCTCTGAACGAGCGCGCCGGCCATCACGAGAGCGTGGACCGGCGCGCAGCAGAACGCCTTCACGTCCGAGCCGGTCGCGTTGGTGCACCCCGCCATCTCGGCCATCGCCTTCGAGATGCTTCCGCCGCCGCGCTGATAGCGGTCTCCGACGGCCTCTTCGCCGCAGCCGAGGAGGTACTCGACCTCGGTCGGGGCCATGCCCACCTGACAGAGGAGCTGCTTGATCGCAAGCGCGCCCGACGCCTTGCAGGCGAGGTTCTCGAGAAGGATGTCGGCGGTCTGGCTCGAGTCGTCCGGATAGCCGCGCGCGACGTGGCCCACCTGCGAGCCGTCCGCCGCATGAAGCGTGAGCTGGGCCTCGGACCCGCTCGTGGCCGTCGCCGGACGGACGACGCGCTCGAGCTCCGCATCGGTCCAGAGCTCGGTGGCTCGCAGAAGCGTCGCCGACCTATCGAGACGCGAGCGCTCGATGTCGACGAGGCCGAAGTCGTCGGACATGCGCAGAAGACCCCAGAACGCATCCTCGGACACGATCTGGCCGAACGGTCCGCGCGGATTCGCGTTCGCCTCGCGGTATCGCCACCACGGTTCGGGCACGTCCCAGAGCGACTCGGGGGTGCGGTTGCCGATGAACACCTGGTTCGGCGGATACGCGGCCGCGTCCTCGAAGCTTCGAAGATGCTGTTGCATCCGCGGGAGAAGGGTCTTGTCCTCTTTCGCGAGCTCGCGCGTCGGCTTGGAGCCGTAGCGCAGGAGACCCGGGGTGTGCGCGAGGACGCACGACACGCCGCGAATCGTGGGAAGCGCGCCGACGGGGTCGAGCGTCATGTGCCGCCGGAGTTCTTGGCGCGCACCGCGCGGATGGATTCCCAGATCTTCTCGGTCTCCATCGCGATCTCGGACAGCGCGATCTGGTCCTGGTACACGGAGGCCTCCGTGATCTCCCGGACCTCAGGTTCGGTCACGTGATAAACGGGGAGTCCCAACGAGACTCCGGCCAACGGACCTGTGTAAGTCGGATCACCCGCGGTGACCGTCTCAGCCATCATCTCGACGTAGACGGGCTCCGCGGCGCCGAGGATCACTACGAGCCCCTCTTTGCCTTGCTCGTCATAGATGCGCTTGATCTCGGTCTGCTCATCCAGCTCCGTGGCACCGGCCGACGTTCAGACAAAGCACTGATTCAGCTCGAGCAGCACCTCGGCGCCGGCGCTCCGCGCCACCGCCGCGATCGCCGTCGCCTGCACTCCGTCCCGCTCGCCGATCGCTATGACTTTCTTGCCTTGGAGATCCACGTGCATCACCTCCCTTCAAGGACCATCGTATCTGGTATCGCATCGTGAGGTGGCATCACGCGGGTCGAGACGACGATGATTAGGTCTCGACGGACCCAGTGCGCCCGAACCCAAGCGGATTCGCGGCACCCGCGTAGAGCGTGCGTCGCTCGAGCCTTATCGGCTGATCGACCGGGAAGGGGACGCCGCCGATCTCTGGACGGACGCGGATCGCGGGATAGCCGACGACGTGGTCCATCGCCGGTAGGTCGAGCGGCTCGTCGAGGTTGCCCGTGCTCACGATCGCAACGGCCTCCGCGACGCCGAACGGCAGCGGGTAGTCCGAGCCGTCGGGGCCGGCGTGCTCCCACGTGAGGAGCACGGTCTTGATGCCCCGGCGCTCGCACTCCTGGATCGCGAGCATCACCTCGGTGGTGTTGTTGCCCGCACCGCCGAGCGTGAAGATCGCGCCCGCCGCGCCGAGGAGGCTTGCGGTCTCTGCGATGCGCAGCGCGACCCGCTGCTTGTCTTCGTACAGATAGAAGTGACCGCGGTGGAGGATGATGCCCGCGAAGTCCCACCGCGTCCCGTGTCCCGCGATGAGCCCTTCAACGACGGCATTGTTCTGGTGCATCCACGTGTGCATCTTCGCGCCGTGACCACCAAGACCGCCGCTCGTCAGCGCGCCGTCGGCCAGCTCGTTCGGATGGACGAGCGTCGGTACCAGCTCGTCGAGGATGCGTCCGTACAGACGGCTTCTGAGGAAGACGCCCTGCGACTGCACCTGATACGCGTATACGACGCGCGGCAGCGGCGTCGGGGGCGGCACGAGCTCGCGGGTCTCGACGAGCGACGGCTCCACGTCGTGCGCCGCGAGCGCGAGCGTCCGCGCGACCTTCTCGCCGGCGAGGAGGACCGCGCGCTCCAGACCCTCGTGGTCCACGCCCTCCGCGAACGAGAGCCGGAACACGAGGAGGTTGAGTCCCGCGTACGGATGCAGGTCGGCTCCGGGGCCGGCTGTGTCGAGGACGCTGTCGTGCGCGACGAAGAGCCCCTTCGACCCGAGCCACGGCACTTCGCCGGAGGTGACCACCGCGAGGCCGCGCAGACGATCGGTGCGGCCGCGTCCCGCGGGCTCGACGGGCGAGAGCAGCCCCGGGAAGACGCCACCCGTGCCGCCCGACTTCGCGCGCGGCTCGATCACGTCGGTGATCTGCGTGATGCGCGCGGCGTCGCCTGGACGGACGAGCTGGATGTCTACCGATGAGAACGCCGGATCCGCGAGCACGAGCGAGCGCAGCTCGTCCTTCGAGACAGCGAGCGCGCGACTCGAGAGAGCGGTCCGGTCGCCGAACGCGACGCTCTCGACGTCAAAGGTCCGCAACTCGAGCTTCGACATCAGTCCGCCGCCAATCCGTCGAAGATCGCCGCCTGCTCGAGGGTCGTCGAGATCGCCTTGAGCGATCCGCGTACGAGCCGGAGACGAAGCTCGTGATCGCCCGCCGCATCAAGGCTCGGGTCACCGCAGGGATGCGGGATCTTGACGCCACGCACGACCCGGTTCGCACCGAGGTCGGCTGCGACCGGCCCGAGCGCGCTGATCATCGCGGTCGGCAGGCCCGCCCGCTCGAGCTCCGCGCTTATCGCTGCACCGCAGCGATTGCAGGTCCCTCAGGTGGCCGTCAGGATGACGGCATCCACCTCGTTCGCGCGCAGGTCGGCCGCGATCTCACGTCCGATGCGTCGCGACTCCGTGACGGCGGTACCCACGCCGACGGTGACGTAGTAACGCGAGTACACCGAACCGAAGGAATGCGCGCGCTCGAGCTCGCGCAGCGCGTCGAGCGGCACGACGTAGTTTGGATTCGCATTCGCTGCGCTCGTGTCGTATCCCGCGTGGATCGACTCGTACTTCCCCGCCTCGAGCGAATCGAGGCCTTCGATCGAGTACGTCCGCCATTCCGTCGAGTTCGACTGCTTGAGCTTGTCAGGGTTTCCCTTGGGAACGATGCCGCCGGTCGTGATGATCGCGATGCGCGCTCGCCCGATGTCCTTCACCGCCGGCGCCGGCGCGGAGCGCTCCACGGGCGGCAGCACCAGCTCGCTGGTGAACGGCGTGCCCGCAAGGCGCGCGCTCAGCATGTCCAGCGCGCGGTCGGCGGCGGGCCGCTCGAGGAGCTGCGTCTTGCGAACGCCCCGGCCGTAAAAGCCCTCGACCGCGGGCGATCCGATCGTCTCGTTGCGCGCAAGGCGAAGGGCGAAGCGCGCGAGGCGTCCCAACGTCTCGGGCATGCCGAGCGCGGTCGCCGGCGCCGGAAGGATGTAGGTCCGCCGCCGGTACAGCTCGACGCCGGGGTTCTCGATATTCATCGCGGAGACCGCTGGGATTCCCATGGCCGCGGCGCGCGCACAGGCCTCCCCGCACGCGAGCCCGTACCGTCCCGCGTTGAAGGCAGGGCCGGCGACGAGGACGTCGGCGTTCTGGGCGCGAAGCGCCGATTCGACTTCGGCGCCGAAGGACTCGAGATCGGTCGCGGCGCGGTTGTCGCCGCAGATGAGGGTCGCGACGACGCGGCCGGCATCGCCGAGCTCCTTCTGAAGACCGATACCCGGGCCGATGGGGCCCTCGCGCACGGCGAACGGGAAGTCGCCGGCCTCCTCGCCGCCAACGCGACCGAAGAACTGGTTCAGGTAGTGGACGACGCGGAGCTCGGTCAGAGGTTCACACCTTCCTGGTTCGTTTCGTGAACTGCCGTCTCACGATACGGGATGGCGACGGGTTTGCGGTGAACGCTGCGGTCGCTGGACCTCCGGCGCACCGTGCGGGACCATGACCTCGGCGTGATGTATCTCTTCCAGCGCCTCGTGCAGGGGATCCTGGTGCTCCTCGGCGTGACGACGATCGTCTTCGCGCTCACCTTCGTCGCCGGCGACCCTGCGTCGACGCTCGCACCGCTCGACACGACGCCGGCCGAGCTCGAGCAGTTCCGCCACAACATGGGTCTCGACCGGCCGGTCCCCGTGCAATACCTCGATTTCCTCGCGCACGCGGTCCGCGGCGACTTCGGAATGTCGTACAGCAGTCACGAGCCCGCGATGGGTGTCGTCATCGAACGGCTTCCGGCGACCCTGCGCCTCACAGGCGCCGCAGTCCTGTTCGCGCTCCTCATCGCGATCCCGCTCGGCCTGCTCGCGGCGATGTATCACGACCGCTGGATCGATTCCGCCGCGCGCTTCTTCGCGTTCCTCGGCCAGTCGATACCCGTGTTCCTGCTGGGCATGATCCTCATCCTCGTTTTCGCGGTGGGCCTGCGCTGGCTGCCCTCCTCCGGCGGGGAATCGTGGAAGAGCCTGATCCTGCCGGCCATCTCGGTCGGCGCGTTCTCCGCGGCGGTGCTCGCGCGCCTCCTGCGGTCGAGCCTGCTCGAGGTCCTGTCGCAGGAGTACATCCGCACCGCCTACGCGAAGGGGCTGCGCGGCCGCACCGTCGTGGTCCGCCACGCGCTTCGGAACGCGGCACTGCCCTTCGTGACGATGCTCGGGCTGCAGGTGGGCTTTCTGCTTTCCGGCGCGGTCGTGGCCGAGACGATCTTCGCGTACCCGGGGATGGGACGGCTGGCGGTGGAGGCGATCTCGAGGAAGGACGTCCCGGTGATCCAGTCATTCGTGACGGTCGCCGCTGTGATCGTGATCGCCGCGAACCTCCTCGTCGACCTCGTCTACACGAGGATCGATCCCCGCATCCGACTCAGTTGAGGCGCCGCGGGCTGCGCAGGCCGAGCGGACCCGCCCTGCTCGGCATCGCGATCCTCGTCGCGTTCGTGCTCGCGGCTCTGCTCGCCGATCAGATCGCGCCCGCCCCGGACGCGCAGCAGCTGTTCGACCGTCTCGATGCGCCTTCGTGGCTTGGCGGGGAGCACGGCCATCTGCTCGGCACGGATAGCCTCGGGCGCGACCTCCTCGCGCGCGTGATCCACGGAGCGCGCGTGTCGCTCACGGTGGGCCTCGTGGGCGTCGCGCTTTCGGGCGGCGTTGGAATCACGCTCGGGCTCATCGCCGGTTACCTCGGCCGGCGCTGGGATCGCATCATCATGCGCATCGCTGACGTCCAGCAGGCGATCCCGGCCCTCGTCCTCGCCGTCGCGGTCGCCGCCGTGGTGAAGCCGAGCCTCACGAATCTCATCGTCGTCCTCGCGGTCACGACCTGGTTCACGTTCGCGCGCGTGGTGCGCTCCGAGGTCCTCGCCCTGCGCGAGATGCTCTTCGTCGAGTCCGCGCGCGTGGTCGGCGCGAACGATGCCCGCATCATCGGGCTGCACATCCTCCCGAATGCGGCGGCGTCGATCATCGTCATCGCGACCCTCATGATCGGGAACCTCATCCTCTTCGAGGCGAGCCTGTCGTTCCTGGGCGTGGGCGTGCCGCTCACAACACCGACGTGGGGACGCATGGTCTTCGACGGGATCGAATATGTCGCGACCGCGTGGTGGATCGCGTTCTTCCCTGGTCTCGCCGTCATGCTCACCGTGCTCGCGACGAACCTGGTCGGCGACTGGCTGCGCGACGCCCTCGACCCTCGGCAGCGGCGGCGCTAGCCCCTGTTCGCCAGCGAGATCATCCGGCCCATCGCCTTCGACATCGTCACGTAGCCGCCGTACCAGGAGTCCGAGGGCGGCGGAAGCGCGTAGAGGCGCACGCCGGTCACGTCCGGCAGCGCCGTGCGGAGGTCACGCAGGCGCTGCGCGCATTCCTCAGGTGTGCCGGCGAGCGCAAATTGGTCGAGCACGTCATCGCTGATGAGATCGGCCAGCTCCGCGGGTAGGTACGGCTGCGTCCAGAAATCCCATTTCGCGAGCGCGGCGACGACATGATCGGGGACCTCGAACTCACGAGGACGGCGCCAGTCGGCGCGCTGGCGCGAGTACTTCTCCGCACCCGCCATCCACAGGATGCCCTGCGCCGCCGGGCGCTTCGCGGCATGCCGCGCCGCCTCACGATCGTCGGAGATCGAGCAGGGCATCGAGACGTCGATCTCGAACGAGCCCATCCTCCGCCCGGCGCGTGCGGCGCCGTTCCGGACGTGGTCGAGCTGCTCGCGGTGGTGCGTGACGTTCACAAAGAACGCCGCCAGATGGACGATGTCCGCGACCTCGCCGGCGAGCTCGATCATTCGCTTGCCGCGGGCGGCGATGAGGATCGGGAGGTCCGCGCGGAACGGCCGGAAGTTGAGCTGCGCGCGCTCGACACCGATGACCTTCCCGCGGTAGCTCACCTCCTCACCGCTGAACAGGCGCCGGCAGATCTCGACCGCATCGCGGACCGCCTCCAGCGGATGGACCCGCTCGCCCGGCCAGAAGGCCGGCTGCTCCAGGCCGCCGCCCAGACCGAGCACGACGCGACCGCGCGACAGGTCGTCCATCGTCGCGTGCGCGAGCGCCGTGAGCGCGGGATGGCGTACGAACGGATCGGTCACGAGGCTCTCCATCGCGAGGCGCTCGGTCGCGACCAGACACGCCGTCATGTGGACATAGAGGTCGGGGTAATAGCGCCAGTCGGCGACGCCGAAACGATCAAAGCCCGCCGCCTCCAGGTGTCGGGAGAGGTCGACGAAGCGCGCCGAGGGTTCCCGCCAGAGCGATGTCGGGAGATCGAACGTGAACTTCATGTCGCTGGAGGAGCGAATGGCGGACCCGCGCCGGCATCGCTGCCGGCGCGGGGTCGTCCGAACGTCGTTACTTTGCCGCCGTCGTGTTCGTGCCGAGGACGACGGTGATGCCGTGGGCCTTCCAGCCCGAGACCTTGCTGTTGACGCCGTAGAGCGCGTTGTCCGCGTCGATGTAGATGCCGAACGGATCGGTCGCCAGAACCTTCGCGGCCTGCGTATACGCCGTGGTCTGCGTGGCCTGGTCGAGCGTCGTGCCGCCCTGATCGAGGAACTTCTGCGCGTCCTGGTTGCAGAAGCTCGAGATGAAGCCCTTGCAGCCGGCGAGCAGATCGAGCAGCGCGGGGTGCGTGAAGGTGTTCCACGTCACGAAGTAGAGCGGGTCGAGGCCCTTCTTGATCCAGCGGTCGTTGAAGACGTCGGTCGGGAGCGCGTTCAGGTTGACCTTGATGCCCACCTGCCCGAGCTGGGCGATGACCGCCTGCGCGACGTCGGGTTTCGCGGTGTTCGAGATGTCGGCGTCGATCGAGAAGCCGTTCGGGTAGCCGGCCTCGGTGAGCAGCGACTTCGCCTTCGCCTGGTCGAACGCGAATGGCTTCAGGTCCGCGGTGTAGCCGTCGGTGAGGTCGGTGATGCCGCCGGCGAGCTGCCGAGCGTGCCCGCCGAGGACGGTCTTGATGATGGTCGCTGTGTCGACCGCCATGTTCATCGCCTGCCGCACCTTCGCATCCTTCAGCGGCTTCGCGGCGTCAGACGTGCTGGCGGTGTTGAAGAACGCCCAGTTGTAGATAGGGCTCTTGTTCTCGACCACGTTGAATCCGGCCGCCTTGATCGGGTCGACCTGGTCGGGCGGCAGATCCTGGACGATGTCGGCGGAGCCGGCCTTGAGCTCGGCGACGCGCGTCGCCGCGGTCGGGATCGCGCGGAAGACGAGGGTCTTCGCGAGCGGCTTGCCCTTGTAGCTGCCGGCCCAGTAGTCCGTGTTCGCTTCCATCGTGACGCGGTCGTCCTTGGCCCAGCTCACGAACTTGAACGGGCCAGTGCCGATCGGCTTGGCGATGAAGCCCGCCTGGCCGACGCTCGCGTAGTACTTCGCGGGAAGGATCGAAAGGTTGTTCGCGATGGTGTCGAAGATGCGCGCGTCGATCCGGCTCAGCTTGAACTGGACGGTGTTCGGGTCGACGACCGTCGCGGAGTCGACCGCCGCGAAGTTCGTGGCGGAGCCGGAGTTCAAGTCCTTGCTCTTGATCGTATCGAGCGAGAACTTCACGTCATCCGCGGTGAGAGCATCGCCGTTGTGGAACTTCACGCCCTTGCGGATGCTGAAGGTGATCGTCGTGCCGTCGACCTTCCACGACTCGGCGAGGCCGGGGACGATCTTGCCGTCGTAGCCCCACTCGACGAGCGCGTCGAAGACGTTCTCGCGGTACGAGATGCCGACGATGTCGTAGCTCAGGTACGGGTGCGGGCTCTGGATGTCGCCCCGCATCGCAATGGTGAGCGTACCTGCCGGACCCGACGCCGTCGCCGACGGCGCGTTCGAGGCGCTGGGCGTCTGCGTGCAGGCAGCCACCAGCGAGACCACGAGGGGCAGGACCAGAAGGCGCGCGAAATGTCGAATACGTCCGAATGTCATGGCCTCCTCCTTCACTGTGTTCGCGTCGATTGCGTCATCTTCAAACCCGTCATCTACCTCCCGACCTCCCTAGGCGACCGCCGATCGTACGGATGCGCCAGCCGATGTCACGCCCGCGTTCACGAGACGCGCGACGCGGCCGAAGCCCTTGACCATGTCGACGTAGCCGTCGAAGAGCGGCTTGCCTGCCGGCGGCACGGCGTAGATACGCACCCCCGTGACCTCGGGCAGCTCGCGCTGGAGCGCGCGCAGGCGCTCCGCGCACTCCTCGGGCGTCCCCGCGAGCGCGAACTGGTCGAGCACGTCGTCGCTGATGAGGTCAGCGAGACGGTCCGGGAAGTGCGCTTCCGTCCAGAAGTCCCATGACGCGAGCGCCTCGATGACGGGCTCGGGCACGTCGAACTGCTTCGGGCGCACCCAGTCTTTGCGGTCGCGCGAATAGCGCTCGGCCGCGGCCGTCCAGAGGATCCCCTGCGCCGCCGGCCGCTTCGCGGCCCGCCGGGCGGCGTTGCGGTCCTCGGATACGGAGCAGGGCATCGAGATGTCGATCTCAAAAGTACCCAGGCGACGGCCGGCGCGTTCAGCACCCCGCCTCACGTGCGCGAGGTTCTCGCGGTGGTGGTCTGCGTTCACGAAGAACGAGGCCAGATGGACGATGTCGGCGAGCTCGCCCGCGAGCTCCATCATCTTGCCGCCGCGGGCCGCGATCAGGATCGGCAGGTCGCGGCGAAATGGCGCGAAGTTGAGCTTCGCGCCCTCAACGCTGATCTCGCGCCCCTGGTAGGTCACCGTCTCGCCGGCGAAAATGCGCCGACAGATCTCGACGGCCTCGCGCACCGCGGTCATCGGAAGCTTGCGCTCGTATCCCCAGAACGTCGGCTGCTCGACACCGGCCCCGATGCCGAGGATCGTCCGTCCGCGCGAGAGGTCGTCCATGGTCGCGTGTGCGAGCGCCGTGAGCGACGGATGCCGGACGTATGGATCGGTGACCAGGCTCTCGACCTCGAGCTTCGTGGTGGCCTGCAGACATGCGGTCATCACGACGAAACAGTCGTGGTAGAAACGCCAGTCGCTCACACCGAAGCGATCCAGGCCCTCGTCTTCGCAGAGTTGCGCGAGCTCGACGAGCTTGCCGACCGGATCCACCCACCCGATGGACGGCAGGTTCCCGAAAGTGAACTTCATCGCTTCCTCAGGCGCCACGTCTCGCTTCGCGAGGCGCTGTCTCTCGCAGCGAGACTGCGCCGGGTCGGGTGGGCTGTCAATGTCGCGACTTCGCCGCCTCGAGCCTCGTCGAGTCCTGCTTGTCTTTCACGCGCGAGTTGTCACGCGCGCGTCCCGGTCTTAGGGCGTGCGGCCTGCAAAGCAGCGGTCGCGGCCGAGGCCATGAACGAGATGTCGAATCCGACCGCGACGAACTGGTAGCCCTTTTCAAGCATCGCCGTGACCCGTCCGGGCGACGCATGGATGCCACCGGGGACACCGAGCTCCTTCGCGACGCGCTGCACTTTCTCGAGCGCGGCCCAGTACTCGGGGAAATCCGGATCCCACGTGTTCGGCAGGCCCATGCTCGCGCATAGGTCGCCCGGGCCGATGAAATACCCGTCGATGCCCGGGACGGAGAGGATCTCGCGCGCGTTGCCCACAGCGGTGATGTGCTCGATCTGCACCATCAGGAGGATCTCTTCGTTGGCGTGCTCGACGTAGTCGGGGCCGCCGTACAGCCGCGTGCGGGATC
>JALYLL010000252.1 GCA_030774255.1 Chloroflexota bacterium
AGATCGTTCAGGCGTTCGGTCGCGGCGTCCAGGGCGAAGTCGCGGCGCGCGACGGCCAGGTCGCTGCTCGCGCTCCGGTAGAGCCGGCCCAGCTCGAGCACGTCGTCGGGAGCGAGGCGCTCCACCCGCCCGTTCGCCTCGAAGATCAGATTCCCGAGGCGCGCCCAGCGGGCCCGGCGGTCCTCGACGAAACGATCGATCGTCATCACGGCCGGAACGTATCACTCCGTAGCATTGACCTATGACGGTCGCAGCCGGCCGACTCGAAGTCGAGACCCCCGATCACGTCGTCCTCCGCTACGACCTCGCGGGCGCGGGAAACCGCGGCTTCGCGGCGGTCGTCGATTTTCTGCTCGCGTCGGTCATCGCTTTCACCGCGAACGTCATCCTCACGTGGGTCGGAGCGTTCAACCAGGCGAGCTTCTTCGTCGTCGGCGGCCTCACGCTGATCGTGACGCTCGTGCTTATCTGGGCGTATTTCATCCTGCTCGAATGGCTCTGGAACGGGCAGACCATCGGGAAGCGCGCGTACCGGTTGCGCGTCATCAACGAGGATGGCTCGCCTGCGCAGTTCACCGCGGTCCTCATCCGCAACCTGCTCCGGCTCGTCGATTTCCTGCCGGCCCTCTACGGCCTCGGTGTGCTCGTCATCGTCCTCAGCCCGAAGTCGCAGCGCCTCGGTGACCTCGCGGCCGGGACCTACGTCGTTCGCGCCCCGCGGCCGCAGGTCGACTGGTTCTCGCTGCGCACGGTGACACCGCTCGGCGCCGGCCTGACCGCGGAAACGCGACGGATGCCAGGCGAAGCGCAGAGGGTGGTACGCGAGTTCGTCGCGCGCGAATCGCAGCTTGCTCCGAACGAGCGAACGCGGATCGCGGCGGTCATCGCAGCGAAGCTGCGCCTGTACACGGTCGAGGACCTGGCGGCGCTCGGCGACATCGACCTGATCCATGCGATCGCGCGGTCGCTCCGCGCGACGGCTGAGACCCGCCGCTGATGGATCCGATGATGTTCGTACTCATCATGGTCGGCCTCCTCGGCTTCGGGCTCCTCGCGGGCGCCGGACGCCCGCGCGACGAAATGCGTAACCACCGTCGCTGGGAGACGGCTTTCTACGCGGAGTCCCACAAAGAGGTCCACACCGACGCCACCGGGGTCCTCATCTGCCGTCAGTGCGGCTCGTCAGCGTCGGAGCGCGTGGGCCGCTGCCCGTCGTGCGGAGCAGGCCTCTAGCGGGCGCCCCCCTCCCAGGGGGGAGGGGTATGCTATTGATGTGGACGCCCGGAGGACCAGGTAGATGAAACAGCAGCAGGAACTCGCAGCGCGCCTCGCAAGCATCGAAGGCCACGTCAAGGCGATCAAACGTATGGTCGACGAGGACGCCTATTGCATCGACGTGCTCAAGCAGACATACGCGGTCGAGCGGGCGCTGAAGCGTTTCGAGGGAGAGCTACTCCGCGGTCATCTTGCGAGCTGCGTACCGGCTGCTCTCCGAGACGGCCGGAAGGACGAGATTCTGACGGAGCTCGGCGACGTGTTCGAGCTCGCACGCCGGTAGAAAAAAGTGGGGGAGCAAGACGATGCCGAGTGGAAAGATCCTCGACCCGATCTGCGACATGATCGTGGACCTCGCCGACGCGCGCGAGCACGGCCTCACCCTCGAGTACCCGGAGCGCGAATACGGCTTTTGCTCGGCGGGTTGTCTGGCCAAGTTTGCCAAGAACCCGTCGGCCTACAAGGCGAAGGTCGAAGGCTGGCTCGCTGCGCAAGCGGCGGCGCCAGAGGTGCACGCACATCCGACGAGCGGCGAGACGCCGGTCATCGATGCGGGCATACGCGCGTGGTACTCGTCCTGTCGATGCTGCCTATCCGATGCGCATCCGAGCGTCGTCGAAGCCCTCGACAGGGAGCGCGCCCAGATGCACGAGGCCCCCGTTGATCCGGGGCTCTGCGAGACCGCCGAGGCTCAGGAAACAAAGACCACATGAGCGTTGGCGTTGACCGCGAGCGCGAGCGGGCACTTCCCGCGAGCGCGGAGCAGCAGGCAAGCGAAGGACAGCGGCGCGACCTGGTAGTCACGGGAATGACCTGCGCGTCGTGCGTCGCGAGCGTCGAGGACGCCCTCCGCGGGGTCGCGGGGGTGCGCGGGGCCGACGTGAACCTCGCGACCGAGCGGGCGCGCGTCGACGTCGATCCAGGCGCCGACGATGCGGCTCTGGTGCGCGCCATCGAGCGCGCGGGCTACGGCGCGCTCGTGCTCTCGGCCGATCGCGCCGAGCGAGCCGAGACCGAGGTGCGTGAACGTGCGCTCCGCGCGGAGTACGTCCGGGGACTCCGCCGGCGGCTCGCGGTCGCGGCGGCTCTGGCCCTGCCGACGATGCTCCTCTCGATGGCCGATCTCCTGTATCCGGCGCTCATGGAGGCGGCGTGGCGCCCGTTCGTGCTGTTCGCGCTCGCCACGCCCGTGCAGCTCTGGTCGGCGCTGCCGTTCTACCGCGGGGCGCTGTCGGCGGCGCGTCATCGGCGCACCGACATGAACACGCTGGTCGTGGTCGGGACGACCACCGCATACGCGGTCTCGGTGCTCGTGACGTTCTTCGGTTCGGCCTTCGCCGCGGCCGGTCTCGACCCGGCCCAGTTCCTCTATTACGACACCGCCACGGTGATCGTCACGCTCGTGCTCGCGGGCCGCTATCTCGAGGCGCGCGCCCGCGCTCGGACCGCCGACGAGGTCCGCGCGCTCGCGACGCTCGGGGCGAAGAGCGCACGCGTGCGGCGTCCCGGCGGCGCCGAAGAGGACGTCCCGATCGACCGTCTCGCCGTCGGCGATGTCGTGATCGTCCGTCCCGGCGAGGTCGTCGCGGCAGATGGGCTGATCCTGGCGGGATCGTCCGCGGTCGACGAGGCGATGATCACGGGCGAATCCATCCCCGTGGAGAAGGGCCCGGGTGACGAGGTCACGGGCGGAACGCAGAACGGCGTGGGCACCTTCCGTTTTCGCGTCACGCGCGTCGGCGGCGACACGCTCGTCGCCCAGATCCTTCGTCTCGTCGAGGAGGCGCAGGGCTCCAAAGCGCCGATCCAGCGCCTCGTCGACCGGATCGCGTCGATCTTCGTGCCGATCGTCTTCGCCATCGCGTTTGCGAGCGCCCTCGCGTGGCTCGTGTTTGGGCCCGAGCCTCGACTCGGGTATGCGCTCAGCGCGTTCGTCGCGGTTCTCATCATCGCGTGCCCGTGCGCGCTCGGTCTCGCGACGCCCACTGCGATCATCGTCGGTACGGGTCGCGGCGCGTCGCGCGGCATCCTGATCAAAAGTGCCCAGGCGCTCGAGGCGGCGCGCGCGATCGATGTGGTCGCGTTCGACAAGACCGGCACGCTCACCGTTGGCCGGCCCGAGGTCGTGGAGTACATGAACTGCGCCGGGATCGGCGAGGACGAGGTCATCCGGATTCTCGCAAGTGCCGAATCGCGGTCGGAGCACCCGCTCGCGGCCGCGGTCGTCGAGCTCGCGACGAGGAAGGGCCTCGCGCTGTCCGAGCCCACCGCGTTCGAGGCCCTGCCCGGTCAGGGAATTCACGCGACGGTCGACGGGCACGACGTCTGGATCGGGAACGCGGCCCTCGCGCGGGCGCACGGTTTTGCCGCGCTCGGCGACGAGGCCCTCGCGCACCATCAGGAGAAAGGACGGACGGTGCTCGTCGGAACGATCGATGGCGAACCCGCGGGCATCCTCGCATTGGCCGACACGCCGAAGGCCGCGGCCCGCGATGCCATCGCCGAGCTGCGGCGAATGGGCCTGCGCACGCTGCTCGTATCCGGCGACGCGCGCCGCGTCGCTCAGGCCGTCGCGCGTGAGCTCGGGATCGACGAGGTCCGCGCCGAGATCCGGCCCGACGGGAAAGCCGAGATCGTCGCCGAGCTGCAGGGCGCGGGTCATCGCGTCGCGATGGTCGGCGACGGCGTCAACGACGCGCCGGCGCTCGCTCGTGCGGACCTAGGCATCGCGATCGGTTCGGGTACCGACGTCGCGATCGCGACGGCCGACGTCGTTCTCGTGGGCGGCGATCCGCGCGGAGTTCCGCGAGCGCTGCGTCTCGCGCGCGCGACGGTCGCGACGATCCGCCAGAATCTCTTCTGGGCGTTCTTTTACAACGTCGGACTCATCCCGGTCGCCGCCGGCGTGCTCTATCCCTTCACTGGATTGCTGCTCTCTCCGGTCCTCGCCGCGGCCGCGATGGCCCTCTCGTCGGTCACCGTCGTCTCGAACTCGCTGCGTCTGCGGGCGGCGTCGCTGGATCGATGAACCGCGTTGGCGTGATCGCTCTCGCACTCATTGCCTTCGCCTGCACGCCGGCCGATACCTCCCGCACGAGCCCGACTCCCGAGAGGACCTCAAGCCCGTCCGCGAGCGCTTCGGCCACCCCCGCGCCGACAGCTTCGCAAACGTCGGTTGACTTCGTTCTCCAGGAATACCCGGTGACGCGCGGGCAGGGACCGCACGACGTCGCGCCGGCACGTGACGGAGGCGTCTGGTACACGGCGCAGCTCTCGGGCGAGCTCGGCTGGCTCGATCCGAAGTTCGGCGTGATCAAGGCGACCAAGCTCGGGCCGGGCTCCGCGCCGCATGGCGTGATCGTCGGGCCCGACGGCGCGCCGTGGGTGACCGACGGCGGGCTTAACGCGATCGTTCGCGTCGATCCCGCGACGCAGGAGGTGAAGCGGTTCCCTTTGCCAGCGGATCGCCCGAACGCGAACCTCAACACGGCGGTCTTCGACAGGGACGGCCGGACGCTTTGGTTCACGGGCCAGACCGGGGTATTCGGTCGCCTCGATACGCAGACCGGCGCGATGACCGTGTCCGACGCGCCACGCGGTGCGGGACCGTACGGGATCGCGAGCTGCCCCGACGGTGAGATCTACTACGCGTCGCTCGCCGGCAGCTACGTCGGGCGCATCGTGAGGGACACCGGCGGTGCGACGGTCCTCGTACCGCCCACGACGAGCCAGGGCGCGCGCCGCGTGTGGTGTGACTCGAAGAGCCGCGTGTGGGTGAGCGAGTGGAACGCGGGACAGCTCGCCCGCTACGACGGCACCTCGTGGAAGGAATGGAACCTGCCGGGTGCCCGGCCGATGGCGTACGCCGTGTTCGTCGACGACGCCGACATCGTGTGGATCACCGATTGGGGCGCAAATGCGCTCGCGCGGTTCGATCCGGCGAACGAAACGTTCGTCGTACGCGCGCATCCATCCCCGAACGCCAACGTGCGCCAGCTTCTGGGCCGCCACGGCGAGGTTTGGGGCGCCATGTCCGGGCAGGACAGGCTCGTCGTCGCTCGACCTGCTGGCTAGCTCGCTAACTACCTCACTCGGTCTGCGAGCGTCCGTGGGGATGCCTACCGACTGACGTTTAACCTACTTACCGCGTTAAGCGTCGGACAAATACCGGGAGAAGAGTGACCAATGGAGCTCGTCAGAGTCCTCACGCGCTCGCTCAGCTTCCTCGCCGTGTTCTCCGCCGCGGTCCTGCTCGGTAACGCCGGACAGGCGGCGGCGGCAAACAGCAGCAACCCGCTCTTGTGCTTCGACGGCACGACGGACACCGCGAACGGTGACACAGGTGGGTTCGTGTACGGCGGCGTCTGCACGCTCACATCGAACGGAGCGATCCTCGACAACTCGGTTCCGGTCGGATCCGGCGATTACTCGGGCGTCTACTACGCGACCTCGAGCTTGAGCGGAAAGACCCTCGGCCAGGTCACTCAGCTTTCGTTCAACTACACGGGCGCGCCGACGGTCAGTTCCCCGCGAATCAGTCTCCCGATCGACACGAACGGCGACGGCACGACCGACTTTTACGCATTCATCGGCGCCTATTACTGCAACGACGGCGCGGGACTGGTGGATCCGATCCACGACACCACCTGTACGATCTTCTACACGGGCGGGCCGCTCAGCGGTTACCCGAACTGGGCAGCCTTTGTCGCGGCGCACCCGACGTGGCAGGTCGGCGCAATTCCCTTCGTCATTGCGGAAGACCCTGGGCTCTGGATCGTGAGCAACGTCCACCTCGGCGAGAACGTCAGCCAGAAGAGCGACAAGGACGCCTGCAAGTCGGGCGGCTGGAAGGACCTGGAGCGCGAGGACGGCACGTCCTTCAAGAACCAGGGCGACTGCATCCAGTACATGAACACCAGCAAGTAACCGCACTCGCAAGCAGACGTACGGCGATGAGGAGCTCCCCACACGGGGAGCTCCTCGTTATTTGACACTCCCATTCCCGCACGATGGAATGGACCCCGCATGGCCACCCTCGAGCGGACGTTCCCGCTCGCACGTCCCCGTTACACCGGGCTTCTCGAGTGGATCACGACGACCGACCACAAAAAGATCGGCGTCATGTACCTCGTCACGACGTTCTTCTTCTTTCTCGCTGGGGGTCTGCTCGCTCTAGCCATTCGCACCCAGCTCGCGACGCCCGACGGCACCTTCCTGACCGCTCAGCAGTACAACGCCGCGTTCACCATGCACGGGCTGACGATGGTGTTCCTCTTCGTCGTGCCGGTGTGGACCGGATTCGCGAACTACATCGTTCCGCTGCAGCTCGGGGCGCGAGACATGGCTTTCCCGCGGCTCAACGCGCTCTCGTACTGGCTCCTGCTGTTCGGCGGCATCATCCTGTACTCCGCGTTCATCGTCGGCCCGCCAATGACCGGATGGACGATGTACGTCCCGCTGTCGACGAGGGAATTCATGCCGGGGAACGGCATGGATCTCGTGATCCTCGGGCTCACGGTACTCGGCTTCTCGTCGATCTTCGGCGCGCTGAACATGATCGTGACGATTTTCTCGCTGCGCGCGCCCGGCATGACGTTCATGCGCATCACGCTCTTCTGTTGGAGCGTCCTCGTGACGAGCTTCCTGCTCGTTCTCGCGATGCCGTTCCTGACGGTCGCCGGCGTCCTGCTGCTCTTCGACCGCATGGCCGGGACGAACTTCTTCGCGGTGGGACAGGGCGCCGATCCGCTCCTCTGGCAATACCTCTTCTGGTTCTTTGGGCACCCCGAGGTCTACATCATGATTTTGCCGGGCTTCGGCGTGATCAGCGAAGTGCTTCCGGTCTTCTCACGCAAGCCGATCTTCGGCTACCGGATGATCGCGTACTCGTCCGCGGCGATCGGCTTCCTCTCGTTCGGCGTGTTCGTGCATCACATGTTCGTCGCGGGCATCGATCCCGCGTTGCAGATCTTCTTCATGGCGTCGACGATGCTCATCGCCGTTCCCACCGGCGTGAAGATCTTCTCGTGGCTCGGGACGCTGTGGGGCGGGGCGCTTCGCTTCCGCACGGCGATGCTCTTCGCGATGGCGTTCATCGTGGTGTTCACGATCGGCGGCATCTCGGGCGTCTTCCTCGGATCCGTGCCGGTCGACGTGCAGCTCTCGGACACGTACTTCGTGGTGGCGCACATCCACTACGTGCTCGTGCAAGGTGCGCTGTTCTGCGCGTTCGCCGCCTTCTACTACTGGATGCCGAAGATGAGCGGCCGGCTGCTCAGCGAGCAGCTCGGCCGGATCCACTTCTTCCTGTTCTTCATCGGCGTGAACATGGCGTTCTTTCCCATGCACCAACTCGGCCTCGAAGGTATGCCCCGGCGCACGTTCCACTATCCGCAGTCGCCGGAGTGGGCCAGCCTGAACCTCGTCTCGACGATCGGCGCCTACATCGTCGGCATCTCGATCGCCGTGTTCCTCTTCAACTTTGTGCACAGCATCCTTCTCGGCCACGGCCGCCCCGCGGGCGACGACCCGTGGGAGGCCGACACGCTCGAGTGGGCGACGACGTCGCCGCCGCAGCCGTACAACTTCGCGCGGATCCCTGTCGTCCACAGCGCCCGTCCGCTGAAGGAAGACGTCGCGCAGTAGCGCGCGCCCCGGCATGACCTTTTCCTCCCGCTTTCGCGCTCTCGTGTACGTGAGCCTCGCTGTGTCATTTCTCGTTGTCGTCTGGGGCGGCGTGGTGCGCGTGACCGGATCGGGCCTCGGTTGCCCGGACTGGCCACTTTGCCACGGGCAATTCCTTCCGTCGCTCGACCCCGCGACGCGGATCGAGTGGTTTCATCGCTTCCTTGCGATCGCCGGCGGCGTGACCGTGGCGGCCGTGGTGCTTTGGTCGCTCGTCGTCTATCGCGCCGATCGACGCATCCTCACCCTCGCGATCGTCGCGGCGATCCTCTATCCGCTGCAGGCCGTGCTCGGCGCGATCACCGTGATCCTCGAGCTGCCGCCGGAGTGGGTGACCGTGCACCTTGCGAACGCGGAACTGCTTCTCGCGACGCTGACGATCCTCGCGGTCGTCGTACGCTGGCCGACCGTCGGCCGCGCCCCGACCGCCGGATGGACGTGGCTCGCACTCGGGGCAGCGGTCGGCACGTTCGTCCTCATGCTCAGTGGTGCGTATGTGAGGGGTGCCGACGCGACCTCGGCATGTTTGGGGTGGCCGCTGTGCGGCGATCTCGCGTTCCCGACTCTCGGCGCGCCGGCGATAGCGATGGCTCACCGCATCGTCGCGGCCGCCGTCGGCGTCCTTGTGATCGGTGCGTGCCTCGAAGCGTGGCGCCATCGGCGCGACGCGCCCGGGCTCGGTCCGCTCGCGATCGCGACCGGCGTGATCTTCATCGCGCAGATCGCGATCGGGGCGGCGAACCCGCTGACGAACTTCTCGCCGTGGGCGCTCGGCGCACATCCGGCGGTGGCGAGTCTTCTGTGGTGCAGCGTCGTTGGACTCGCCGCGGTCGCGTGGCGTCCCGGGTCGCGCCAGGGCGCGCTGGTGCGCGATCTCATCGCGCTGACGAAGCCGGCGATCATGTCGCTTCTTCTCCTGACCGCGCTCGGTGGGATGTTCCTCGCCGAACGTGGGGTCCCGCCGTTCGGTCTGCTCGCGGCGACCCTCATCGGCGGCGCGGCGGCGAGCGGCGGCGCGGCAAGCCTGAATCACTACTTCGATCGCGACATCGACGAGCGCATGCGACGCACGCGCAAGCGGCCCCTCCCGGCACATCGCATCTCGAACGGCGTCGCGATCTGGTGGGGAATCGCGCTCAACGTGGTCGCGTTCGTCGTGCTCGCGGTGTTCACGAACTTCCTGGCGGCGGCGCTCGCGATCGGGGGCACCGTGTTCTACATCCTCGTCTACACGATCTGGCTCAAACGCTCCACCTCGCAGAACATCGTCATCGGCGGTGCGGCCGGCGCGATCCCGCCGCTCGTCGGCTGGGCCGCGATCACCGGCTCGCTCGATCTCGCGGCGTGGCTCCTCTTCGCGATCATCTTTTTCTGGACCCCCGCTCACTTCTGGGCGCTCGCGCTCCTCATCCGGGATGACTACGAGCGCGCCGGAGTCCCGATGCTGCCGGTGGTGCGCGGCGATGAGGCGACCGCGTGGAACATCCTCGCGTACGCGGCGAGCCTGCTGCCGCTCACGCTCCTGCTGTTCATCATCGGCGGGCTCGGATACGTCTACCTCGCGGCCGCGATCGTCCTGGGAGCTCTCTTCATCGGATACGCCTTCCGCCTACTTCGGAGCGGAACAGTGCGTCGCCGTGCGATGGCGCGCTCGGTGTACCTCTATTCGCTCCTGTACCTCGCGCTGCTCTTCGTCGCGATCATGGTGGACAGCACATTGCGCCTTTAGTCGTCTCTGTAGCGGCCGCGCTCGCCGCCATCGTCTACGTGGTGGGCGTGGCGCGGATGCGGCGACGGTGGGCGCTCTGGCGCACCGCGCTTTTCCTCCTTGGTCTTGCCGCGCTGCTCGCGGCGCTCGCTTCGCCGATCGATGGCTATGCGGCTGTCTCATTCGCGGTTCACATGGTCCAGCACATGCTCCTCACCGTCGTCGCGGCGCCGCTCCTCATGCTCGGCGCGCCGATCCGACCGCTCCTGCGCGGCCTCCCGGCGTGGGCGCGTGCCGCCGTCGTGCGGCCGCTCGCACGCGCGCATACCGTCCGTATTTTTGTGCATCTCCTGAGGCACCCGCTGGTCGCAGCGGCTCTCTACGTCGGCGGCCTCTATGCCTGGCACCTACCGAATCTCTACGACGCCGCGCTTCTCGATGCGCGCGTCCACGTCATCGAGCACGCCTGGTTCTTTATCTCGGCGCTCATCTTTTGGAGCGTGGTCATCGATCCCGAGCCGTTCCGCGCGACGCTCGGTTACGGCGCGCGGCTCCCGTACCTGCTCGTCCTCGGCGCGGCGCAGAACACGGTGCTTGGTGGGATCCTCTCGTTCTCGTCGCGCCTCTTGTACACGGCGTACGCGGGCGCTGGCACGATCTTCGACATGGACCGCCTGACCGATCAGCGAGTCGGCGGCGCCATCATGTGGGTCGTCGGCGATTTCGTTTTTCTTGCGGCCGCTTCGGTCGCGTTCTTCCTCTGGCTCGCGGAGGAGGAGGAAATGCAGAAGCGTCGCGAGCGTATAGCCTCTAGA
>JALYLL010000253.1 GCA_030774255.1 Chloroflexota bacterium
GTCAACGTGCTCACGTTGTACGGAAGCGCGGCCGCAGTGAAGTAGCCCATGAGGTCCGGGTGCACGATGAGAGTGCCGACGCGCAGCCCGGCGGCGGCCAGCACTTTCGAGAAAGTCTTGGAGATGACCATGTTCGGGAACTCGTCCATGCGCGAGACGAGCGACTTTCCGGCGAAGTCCGAGTAGGCCTCGTCGACGAGCACGAGCGTCTCGGGAAAGCGTTCGGCGACCGCGACGATCACGTCGCCGTCGATCTCCCCGCCAGTCGGGTTGTTCGGAGTTGTGAACACGACGATCTCGGGCTGCACCTTCGCCATCGTCGCGAAGGCGCGTTCCTTCGTGACCTCGTACGGCAAACCGACCATCTCCTCGACGACGGTCCCGCCGGCGAGCTGCGTGAGCCGCCCGTGCATCGAGTAGGTGGGATGGAACAGCAGCGTCTTTCGCCCGTGACCGCCGAAGACGAGGAAGACCTGGAGGAGGAGCTCGTTGCTGCCGTTGCCGAGGATGAGCCGGTCCGGTTTGGTGCCCCAGCGGGCCGAGAGGATCTCGCGGAGCTCATCGCCTCGACCGGGATACCTGTTGAGAAGCACGCCGTTCAGCTCCTCGGCCGTGATGTACCGGCCGGCCACGTTCGGCTCCGGCCACTCGTTCGCGTTGATCCGGACGTCGGCCTTGAGCATCTGGGTCCGGTAGGGCTGGAACTGCGCCAGCTCAGCGCGAGGGCGCGGCAGCTTCCGATCGCTCATTCATCCATAGCCTGACACGCGCGGGCCGCTCGCGCTCTCCGCGCGAACGGCCCGCCGCTGCTTTGGGGGAGGTGGGGACTAATTAGTGGGAGTCATGTCCTCCCGTGGGCGTGGGGTCGCCCTTCGTGGTCTTCGAGGTTGTGTCCTTCTTCGGTGCCGGAGTGGGCGTCGCGGTTTTGGTCGTCACGGTTGGCGCCTTTTGAACTTTTGGGAATAGGCTCCCGGCGTTCGGGCAACTGGCCGCGACCTGGAGCTTGGTCGCGAGGGCGTTGAGGGCCGCGTATTGATCACTCGTGAGAGTGCGTTGCGCGTAGGCCATGAGGTGATTCAGCGTGCCCGAGCTGGAGCAGACCTGATCGTTGCCGTAGGCGACCGAAGCCTGCAGGTCGTCGAGCTTCCTCAGAAGCCAACGCTCCGTGGTCCGGTCCAGGTTGAAGCTCAAGATGAGCGCCGACATCTGGTCGACGATCTCCGAGGGAGTACTCGAGAGCACCGACGTGACGACGCTCTTCGTCGCGTTCGTGGATGCGCCTGCGGAGTCGGTGACGGTCACCGTCACGGTGAACGTGCCGGCCGAAGCGTACGTGTGCGTCGCACTGAACGAGGTCACCCCCGCAGCGAGCGTGGACTGCGTGGTCGTGCCGTCACCCCATGCCAACGAGACGTCGTGCGTGTCGTTCGCATCGGGGTCCGTAAAGGAACCGCTGATGGTTGCGCTGAGGCCCGTGACGTTCGAGCTGACCGACAGTCCGCTCGGTGCCGTGTTGCGAGCGCTGACGACGAGGAACGCGTTCTGCGTCCCCGCGCCGCTGTCCCGGTCGGTGACCACGACGATCACGTCGTACGTGCCTGCCGCGGCGTAGTCATGCGACGCGCTGAAGCTGCGGACTCCTGCCGCAAGCGAGGCGGTCGAGGAGGTGCCATCGCCCCAAGCGACGGTCATGGTGAACGTGTCGGCCGTGCCGGGGTCGCTGAAGGTGCCGCTTACGGTCACGGTCTGGTGGTCGGTGACCGACGACGGCGTGAATACGAGGCTCGAGAGTGATGGCGACACGTTGGTCGCGATCACGGTCGTGCCGCCGGCGACCGACATCCCACCCCCGTCCGTCACGGTGACGGCGACGGTGTACGTGCCGGTCTCGAGGTAGGTGTGGCCGCGGCTTGTCGATGTCGCCGCCGCGGCGAGCGAGATGTTCTCCGTGGAGCCATCGCCCCACGTGATCGCCACGGTGTGGGTGTCGGACGCCTCGGCGTCCGTGAAGGACACGGTGAGCGTGGTCGCGCCGCCTTCGAGCACCGGGGTCGCTTGGACCGCGAGATCGGCGGGCGCGTGGTTGCTCGGGAGCACTGTCAGAGTCGCGCTCGAGCTCGACCGACCGTTGTCGCGATCGGCGACCGTCGCCGTGATGGTGACCGGGCCGGCGGCGTTGTAGGCGTGCGTTACCGAGAACGAGCGCACCCCCGCCGCGAGCGAATCGGACGACGAGGTGCCGTCGCCCCAGTCAACTGTGACCGTGAAGGTGTCGGCCGTGCCCGGGTCGGTGAACGCGCCGCTCACGGTGAGCGTTTGGTGATCGACGACCGAGCTCGGCGAGAGCGACAGGCTGCCAACAACGGGCGCGACGTTCGTCGGCGAGACCGAAGAGCTCGCGGTGACCGAGTGGCCCGCGCTGTCAACGAGCGTGAGAACAACGGAGTAAGCGCCGGTGTCGGCGTAGACGTGCGACGCCCCGAATGTGGTCACCCCCGCTGCCAGGACCATCGGGTCGCTCGTGGAGCCGTCGCCCCATGCGACCGAGACGGTGTGGGTGTCGAGGACGTCGACATCGGCGAACGTGAGCGCGAGAGTCGAGCTGCCGCCCTCGCTACCAGCCGTGACGCCGAACGATGTGATGCTCGGCGCCTGGTTCGGTGCATGGACGCTGACGCTCGAGGTCGCGGTGGCCGATGCGCCGGCATTGTCCGTGACGGTCGCGGTGACGGTGAAGTCGCCCGCGGCCGTATACGTGTGCGCGTCGCTTCTAAAGGAGTAGACGCCCGCCGCGAGGTTCTTCGTCGTGTTCGGCGAGCCGTCGCCCCAACCAAAGGTGACGATGTGCGTGTCGGCTGCGCCATCGGTGAAAGCGCCGTTCGCGGTCACAGCCTGGCCCGCCTCCATGTCGCTTGAGGAGAGGCCGAAGGACGTGATCGACGGCGCCGCGTTCAAGACCGTGAGGGTCACGAAGCGCGACGTCGAGAAAACGCCGTCGCTGAGCGTTACCTGAACGAACAGGTCCGCGGTCTCATTGACGTACGCGACCGACTTCTGCACCGAAAAGCTCCGGTCTCCCACCGGCAGCGTGTACGTGTCGTAGGTGTCATCGCCCCATCCGATGTCGACCGTGTGTTGATCGCCTGCGTCGGGATCGGTGAATGTCGCGGTTACGAAGGGTCTGTCGCCTTCGTAGACAGGCGCACTTATCGACAAGGTCGTGAACGTCGGTTTGGTCGCGCCAAGAGCCACTGACGACGTGCCCACGAGGCTCGTCGCCGCAATGGCGATGCTGAGCCCGCCCACAAATAGGGGTCGCAGCAAAGCCTTCATATCTAGTTACCTCCGCCGGGAATCCCACCCCAGGCAGAGGGAACGCTAGAGAGCGTTGGCGCCCGTAACGAGAGACGAAGAGGGCCTACCGGGAACACGCCGACAGGGGCAGGGTCCTACACCGCTCGTACTCCCCCATCTGGGGGGTTTTCGCCTGCGTCCCCCGTTCTCGGGATGCCCGCTTGGCCGGCGGACCCGAGTCTCTCAACAGGAACGGGAGGACGACAAGTGAACGGACCCATGCAACACAGGCTCGGCCACGACTGCGCCCTCTGTGACGCGCATTCGAAGGCCGCTGAGCGCCACACGGCTCGGCCGCACGTGCGAACGAAGCGGTACCTGCCGTGGATCGCGCCACTTGCGCTCTGTGTCGTCCTCATTCCATTCGTCGACGGCGCCGCTCGCGGTCTCTTTGCAGGGATCGTCGTTGGCCTCGCCGCCGGCGCCGGACTCGCGTGGCTCACGACGCGTCTCAATCGGCACATCGCAGCGAAGACGCTCGCATCGGCGTCCGACGAGCTCAAGGCAGAAGGCGACCAGCGCGTTGCTATGGTCATCCGCCAGTTCGAGTGGGCGGTCAACGACGTCGCGAACCTTCGCGACGCGTTACAGCGCGCGCAGGACGCGCGCGCGACAGCGGAAGCGGACGAGCATCGCGTGAAGCGCCGTCTGCATCACCTCGAGCGTCAGCTCTACGAGGCGCGGATGAAGATCGGCGAGCACGCGCGTGCGCTTGGGAGTGAGAACGAGACGACGGACGACGAGCCAAAGGCACTGACGACGAGCGACGAGCTCGTCGTGCCGCTCACGTGGCGCGTCTCCGAGGAGAACATGCTCACGTGGCTTCGCTTCGAGAGCGCCGGGATCGTGCCTTCGCAGATCCGGATCATGAACGAGCACGACAGCGTCATCGCCATCAGCGCGCACGCGATCGACACGCTCAAGGAAGGCGCACAGATCGCGCTCGTGCTTCGCGCCCCTGACCACGTCGTAGCGACCCTGGAAGGTCGGCACCAGGGTCGCTTCACTTTCGAAGCGCTCGTGGATGACACGTGGTGCAAAGTCGAGCTCAAGGCCGGTGGCCGGCCCGCAACGAAGGACAAGCGTTCTCGTGTGTGGCGTCCGCGGGACGACCGCAGGCCTCAGGCGCTCATCGCCTAGGTCTCCGCGAGACGCCTGAACGCGGAGGGCGCAGGTCCATCATCGAGGCGTCGTCGTATCACCGCGGCGCATTCCTCCGGACTCAGGAGCGAGGTATCGACCTCGACGTCGTAGACGCCAGGGATGTGAACGTCGCGCTCCCAACGTTTGACGGGCGCCGGGATGGGCATCGAGTCGGTCTTCGAGCCGACCGCGTATTCGCCATCCCTTCCGACCTGACCGGCGCTGCGCCGCTGCATGACGACCTCGATCGGGCAGCGGACTCCGACGAAGAGCACGGGCAGACCGGTTAGACGACGAGCGCTGTCCGCGAGGATCTTCGGGTCGTGATGCCCGACGTCGACGACGACATTCAGACCGGACCTGCTGTGAGCGGCGATCGAGTCGTAAAGAGCAGCGTAAAAGATCGGAACGAGGGGCGCGAGCTCGTGGCCCTCTTCACCCGGTCGGAGGCCCATCCCGGGTCGATAGCGCTTCGGGGTGACGTCTCTCACGAACACATCGACACCGAGATTCATCCACGGTCCGTCGAACGTGTCTTGTATGACCGTCACGATGCTCGACTTCCCCGACCGCGGGGCGCCATTGAGGATCACGATCTGACCTGGCTTCGTCACGTCGGTGATGGGTATCATGAAAGTTCAGAAGGCCTCCATTGGGGAGTGGCCAAGCGGTAAGGCTCCTGACTCTGGATCAGGTAATCGGTGGTTCGAATCCACCCTCCCCAGCAGATCCTCACAGCCGTGGGTGGGGTGACGGCATTACCGGCGTCGAGATCTACCTTTCGAGCGCGTAACCAGATGCGAACCAGTCGGGTCACGGCTTGGTCGGATCGCATTTCGGCGGCCCAATTCGCCGAAGGGTTATCTTGCCTCCCTTGGCCCGGCAAATCATCGTGATGAGAGCTGATTTCGACCCGCCTTTGACAGAGGAGTATCCCCTGCGCGTGCTGAGCGCGCGCCCGCTGCTGCGTGGCTACCTGCACGCCGGGGCGGCGGTCGTCGCCGCGGTGGGTGGAACGTACCTCGTGGTTCTGTCGAGCGGCGATCGGCCGCGGCAGCTATCGATGCTCGTGTACGGCGCCGGGCTGA
>JALYLL010000254.1 GCA_030774255.1 Chloroflexota bacterium
GGGTCTTCCCGTCGACCGCCCAGACCGTTTCTTCCTTGACGTCGGGGTCGAGCTCGAATGGCCCCTGCGGTGGGGGCATCGGTCCGCAGCTGAGCTCGTACGCGAGGTCATCGACGGCGACGCCCACGGTGAACCGCGCCGGAGCGTTCCTCTTCCGGGGCCCCGCCCAGAGGACCGACGGGAGACCCCCCTCCTCCGCGAGGGAACGGGCAATTGATCCTTCCGCGGCCGCGCTGAGCAAACGGAGTGCCCGGTACAAGTTCGTCTTGCCGCAGCCGTTCGGTCCCACGACGACGGTGATGGGGGCAAGCGAAAGGCGCAGCGCGCGGATCGATCGGTAGCCCTCCACCCACAGCTCCTGCATGGCCATCGGCGGCACTCTACGCGGCGCGCTCCAATTCGCAGGGGGACCGGAGCGGCCCTAGATTGGCCCGAAATGCTCAAATCCTCCGAGACCCGGCCGGCGCTGCCGCTCCTGTTTTACGCGGACGGCTACAAGTTCCCGGACGTCTATCACACGACCAAATTCCTTGCGCCCGATCCGATCATTGCGCTCGAGGATGTCGAGGAGCTCGTCATCGTCGCGAGCTCGCTCGAAGAAGGCCGCGCGCGCAAGGAATCGCGAGCGACGACGATCGTGAACATGAATGAGTACGGAGCGCAGGAGCTTTCGGGTCGAGGTGTCTCCGGCACCGAGTTCTGGGCGACGATCATGAAGCGCTTGCTCGATGAGCGCGGCCTGAAGCGCGTTGCGGTCGCACCATATTTCCCGCTCGCCGAAGCCGATCGTCTGCGCGACATGGGCATCGAGCTCGTCATCGCGAGAGATCTTCGCGAGCGCCGGCGCATCAAGCGTCCCGACGAGATCGAGGCGATCGAAGCGGCGCAGCGCGCGACCGAGGAGGCCTGGCGCGAAGGCGTCGATGCCATCCGCCGCGCGAAAGCGCGCGCTGATCGCACGCTCGAGCTCGACGGCGCCGTGTTCACCGCGGAGCGGCTGCGCGCGATCGTCGAGTCGGTACTCCTCGAGCGCGGGTATGCGTCGGACGGCGCCATCTGCGCACCCGGGCCCCAGGCCGCCGATCCGCATCAGATCGGCACCGGCCCGCTGCACGCCGGCGAGCCGATCGTCATGGACATCTTTCCGCAGCACAAACAGACGCGCTATTGGGCCGACATGACGCGGACCGTTTCGAAAGGCGAACCGCCCGCGGAGATCCGAAAGATCTACGACGTCGTGAAGCGTGCTCAGGACGCGGGCATCAACGCGCTGCGTCCGGGCGTTACCGGACGAGAGGTCCACGAGCTCGTCGAGGACATCATCTGGCAGGCCGGCTACGACACGCTCCGGCCCGGTCAGAAGAAGGACCCCAGCGATCCCACGCCGCGCGGCTTCATCCACTCGACCGGGCACGGGGTCGGGCTCGAGATCCACGAAGCGCCGGCGATCGCGCGGTCGGGGACGACCCCGCTCCTGGCGGGAGACGTGGTGACGATCGAGCCGGGCGTGTACGACCCGGCGATCGGCGGAGTGCGCCTCGAGGACATGCTCGTCATCACCGAAAGGGGCGCACGCAATCTCACGCAGGCACCGCGCGAGCTCGTGGTCTAAGTCGTCGAACGAGGAGCGGCTTTGCCGCGACGAGCAAGTCCACCAGCCGTGAGCGTGTCTCCTCGGCGAAGCCGAGAGATTGATCAGGCCTAGCTGGAAGCTCTCCTCTTCGGCGTCGCCGCCGCGGTCGTCTGGGGTTTCGCCGACTACGCCGCCGGTATTTGCGCCCGCCGCGTAGGCGCGGTGCGCACCGCCTTCGCGATGCAGGCGACCGGACTCGCCTCTTTCGCGGTCGCCGTTTGGCTTCTCGGCCGCTGGCCCGTGTTCGAGCCCGGCATGGTCCCGTTCGCGATCGCGCTCGGCGTGCTCGGCGTGATCTCGGTCGCGGCGCTCTATCGGGGGCTCGCGCTCGGCCCGGTCGCGGTCGTCGCGCCGGTCGTGGCGTCGTATGTCGTGATCACCGTGATCCTTGTGGTCATCTTTCTTGGCGAGCGGCTCACGACGGCGCAGATCCTCGCGGCATCGGTTGTTTTCGTCGGCGTCGTCCTCACGTCGACGGATGCGCGCGAGCTGCGTGTCACCCTCGGCCGTCCGGTGCCGGGCGTCCGCATCGGCCTCATCGCAACGCTCGGCTTCGGTCTGTGGAGCGCGGTCTTCGCGATCGCGACACGGCAGTACGCGTGGATCCCGATGATCCTGTTGCTGCGCGCGACGAGCTTCGTTTTCATCGGGTCATACATCGCCACGCGACGGATCGATCTTCGCGTCTTCCGCGCACGGACTGCGCTCGTGCTCGGCGCGACCGTCGGCGTTCTCGACACTCTCGCGAATGTCTTCTTCGCGCGGGGCATCGAATCCGGGTACGCGTCACTCGCCGCGACGGGCACTGGTATGTATCCGATCGTGCCCGCGGTCCTTGGCATGCTCGCCCTTGGCGAACGCCTCGCGCCGAATCAGCTCGTTGGGATCGGTTTGCTGGTCCTGGGACTCGCGACGCTCGGCGCGGTCAGTTAGGCGGCGAGGAGAACCACTGGCGCGGCGCTCGAACGCGCGACCTTTGTTCGCAGATACGCGACCGCGGCGTCGAGCTGCGTGTCGCCCTGTGCGCCGGTCGGCTGGTCGACGATCTGATCGGGCACGATCCCCTTGCCGGGTCCGTTCAGGTCCGCACCCGTCTTCGCGTCCTGGATCTTGGTGATGGTCACGAGGAGGATGCCGCCGTCAGGCAGGTCCCGTGGCTGTCCTGTGCCGACGCATCCCGCGGTCTGCGTTCCCATCACGAAGCCTGCGCCGTTCGCGCGTATCCCCGCGGCGATGATCTCGGCGCCCGAGGCGGAGTTATTGTTCACGAGCACGACGAGCGGCTTCGGGTTGTCGATGTAAAAGCGGCGGTTCACGTCGAGCGGGGTGCGGTTGCCATCACGCCCGGTCTGGTACACGAGGGTGCCCTGCCGGACGAAGATGCTCGCGATGTCGACCGCGGCGGATAGGTCCCCGCCCGGATCGCCACGGAGGTCGAGGACGAGTCCGCCCGCGCCGTTCGCGTTGAG
>JALYLL010000255.1 GCA_030774255.1 Chloroflexota bacterium
GGCGACAACCTCGGCCTGCGCATCGTCGTGCTCGACCGCACGACCACCGATCCGACGATGGTCTCGAGCCAGTGGTTCCTGGAATCCGCAAACAGCTTCGACCTCGGACGGATGAAGGTCGCGGCGCTCGATCTGAATGCCGACGGCAAGACCGACATCGCCGTCCTCTACAACGATGGCAACAACGCGGTGCGGCTCATCTCGTGGATCTCGACCGGGACCAACTTCGCGTACCAGGGCAACCAGGGCATCTGGCGCCACCCGAATTTCGATTGGCAACGCGCCGGCGATCTCCTCACCGGTACGTTCACCGGAAGCGGACTCCCCGGGATCCTGATCCCGTACGCGCAGGACAACTTCGATCTGAAGTTCCTCTATCTCGAAGCCACACCGACTGGCATTCGCTATCCGGGTGACCGCGGTCTCTACGACTCCGGGCCGAATCAGATCTGGCCCGCGCAAGCGCGCTTCGTCGCCGGCCGCTTCACGCGCACGACCGGCCCGGACCAGGTCGCGATGATCTACCAGTACGACGACGGCTCGATCAAGATCCACATCTTCGAGCTGGACTCAGGCGGCAGCCTTGCGCCGCAGGGCGGCGGTTTCGGTGGGCACTGGACCTCGCCGCCCGGCTTCTTCGACATCACGAAGGCTCGCTTCGCCGCCGGCGACGTCGATGGCGACAAGCGCAGCGACATCGTCGACTTCTACGACTACGCCGATGGCTCATCGCGCATGCACCTGATGCTCGCCGCGGACGGCCACGCCCTTCGCGATGTGATCGGCGTGGCCTGGCCGATCGGCGCGATGCCCTGGCTCCCCACGCAGATCGTCGCCGGCGACTGGAACAAGGACGGCAAGTCCGACGTCGCGACGCTGACCGCCGGCCGGGACGGCGTCACCCACGTGGGCCTTCTCACGAGCGTCGGCCGCGCGCTCTCGTACGCGCCGGACGCGTGGACGACGCCCGCAGCCGAGGTGCGCGCGCTCGGTTGCGTGAATTGCTGGCCCCTGAACGGCATGCCGCTGCTCGCCGGACAGCCGAACCCCCATCGCCGCCCGCTCGCCGTGAAGATCGACAACGCGCCCGCCGCGCGCCCGCACTACGGAATCAGCCAGGCGGACATGGTCTGGGAGCTTCTCGTCGAGGGCTTCATCACCCGGCTCGCCACCTATTACCACTCGCAGGATCCGCAGACGATCGGCGCGGTCCGCAGCGTGCGCTTCTCGGACCGCTACACGACGCCGATGGTCCGCGGCTCGCTCGTGTTCTCGGGCGCGTCGCAGCTCATGGAGGGTCTCGTCCGCGGCGACATCGCGGCAGGCTTGTACGTCGGCGTCTCGCCGCAGCTGGGTCAGGGCAACGCGTTCTATCGCTCGGGCGTCGACGGCAAGGTCGCGCCGCACAACCTCTTCACGTCTTCGGCTGCGCTCCGCGCCGCGACGAGCGAGGTCGGCGGTGGCGGACCGGTCGACGTGCCGGGCTGGGACTTCCTTGCGTCACCGAACCATCCCGCGACCGTCGGCGGCTTCCTCGGGAGCGTCGGCGCCAGCACGCTCACCATCCCCTACCGCGCCGACGCGCGCGTGCGGTACGACTACGACGCGAACGCGAACGTCTATCTCCGTTACCAGTCGAACGGCACGCGCTACGTGCTCGAGGTCGACGCTGCGAACGGCGCGTGGATCATGGCGAAGAACATCGTAATCATCAGGACCGATGTCGTCGTCACGAACGTCATCGATGACGCGGGCGGCGCGCCGAGCCTCGACATGCGGATGACCGGAAGCGGCCCGGCCACGATCTTCCGGGACGGCCTGCGTCAGGACGGGACGTGGTCACGCGCGAATCTGATCGACCCGTTCGTGTTCACGAACCTCTATGGGCACAGGATCTATCTCTCGCCGGGACAGACCTGGGTTCACGTCCTGCCGATGGACTATCAGGTCTACTCGAACTAGCGCGCGCGCAGGCCTCGCGCGATGAGCGCGATCTCCTGCGGCGAGACGCCGAGCCGGTGCAGCGCGTACCCGGTCATCTCGATCGCGAGCTCTTCCTCGCCGAGCACGACCTCGTTCGCCCCCGCCTTCTTCAAGAAGTCCGCCGCATCACGGGTGTGGGCTCGCGCCACGATGCCGAGGCGCTCGTTCGTGCGCCGCGCGTATTCGACGACACGGCGCGACGTCTGCGGATCGCGAAGCGCGACCAC
>JALYLL010000256.1 GCA_030774255.1 Chloroflexota bacterium
CGGAATACAGCGGCACTGTCGTGTCGCGGCGGACGGCTCCGGACCCGCTGGGGACATTCACGCAGAACTGGACGACGAAGCCGGTGGTCGGGGCGCAGGTCGCGTCGCTCGAGGCGGCGGCGCCGCTCCGCCACACGAAGACGAGGGCGAGCACAGCAAGAGCTCCCGCGGCGACCAGCCTCGTCCAGACCTTCATGGGCCAACTCTGGGCTCGGCGCGGCACCGCAAGAAGAGACTCGGTCGTTCCCGGCGGGGCACAGGGGGGCCACTACGTTTGCGGTGTCGCTGTCTCTTAGAGTGCCGTCGTGGCCGATCTCGGGACCGTCGCGATGATCTTTCCGCTCTTCAACGAGCGGCACGCCATCGCCGGGCTCGTGCAACGTGTCCCGCCGGTCATCGCCGAGACGATCGTCGTGGACGACGGTTCCGATGATGGCGGGCCGGAGCTCGCCCGCGCGGCTGGCGCGAGGGTGATCACCCAGGAACAACGCCGCGGCGTCGGTGCTGCAATCAGAACAGGTATCGAAGCCGCCCGCGCCAATGGTCACAGCGTCGTGGTGGTGCTTGCGGCGAACGGCAAGGACGATCCGGCCGAGGCGCCGCGCCTTCTGGACAAGCTCCGCGAGGGATACGACTACGTGCAGGGGTCCCGGTTCCTTCGGGAGGGCGGCGCGAGCGTTCATCTGCCACGCGGTCGGGGTCTCATGATCCGCGGGTACAGCCTTCTCTTCCGGATCCTCTCGGGCTTCGCCGCGACCGACGTGACGAACGGATTTCGCGCGTATCGCCTCTCGTTGCTGGACGATCCGCGCATCCGCATCGATCAGCCGTGGCTCGACCGGTACGAGCTCGAGTACTACCTGCAATGGAAGGCGATCACGCTGGGCTATCGGGTCGTCGAAGTTGGCGTCTCGAAGACCTACCCGAAGGGTGGCGGCAATTACTCCAAGATCCGCCGCGTGCGGGATTGGTGGAGCATCGTCAAGCCGACGCTGGTGCTGTGGCTCGGCGTGCGGGATTGACCCACGCGACGCCGAACGCGAGTCCGAACGCCGCCGCGGCGAGGACGGTCGCGGCCCACATGCGGGACTGATCCATGAAGGCGACCGTGTACTGGAAGTAGTCGTGCTCGGTCGGGCCGACCGGCCAAAGGAAGCGGATCGCGATGAGCTGGATCACCGTCAGTGCCGCGGCCCGCCACGGCGATCTCCAGAGCTCCCTCGCGAGACCGAACGTCACCACCAGCAACACCGGCGCGAGCACGAAGAGATAGCGATCGTCGTCCCACCCTCCGATGACGGCGAGCGCGAGTGTCGCGAGCACGAAGTAGGTCCAGTGAGCCTGCTGACGAAGCGTCGCGAACGCGCGGCCCCAGGTGGGGCCGAGGTTCCGCCGTGCGATCGCGATCGGGATCGCCACCAGGAGACCGAGGGAGAGTGGCGCGGCGAGCAGATATCTCCAAGCGTGGCCGTCGATGTTCTGTGTGATCCGCTGGAGGTTCACGTCGATCCGGTGGGAGGCAAGCCAGTTCGGATACGCGTCGAATGGCGTGATCGGGGGATACAGGCGGACGAGGAAGAACGCGACGATCGCCGGCGTGGCAGCGGCGAGCGTCAGGACTGTCACCGCGCGCCACCCGCGGCGAAAGTTCGTGAGCCAGAGGAACGGCGCCATCATCAGAAGGTTCTCGCGCGTCAGCGCCGCGGCCACGAGCGCCAGCGCAAATAAGACGTACCGCTCCTCGGTCGCTGCGACGAGCAGGACGAGGAGCAGCGCAAAGCCCAGGGCATCCGGCAGCACCGGGTAATACAGATCCCAGCGCAGGCCCATGGGCAGCGTGAGCCACCAACCGACGGCGAGGAGGGCGAGGCCGCCGGTCACCGCATATCGCGCGAGGAAGCGCATGAGGAGCGGAAGGCAGGCGGCGACCGAGATGAGGTTGAGCAGGAAAAAGCCCGTCCGAACGTCGAGCGGAGTGATAGCGACGAGCCAGACCGGAAAGAGACGGTAGACCCATGGCGGCGCGGGCTGGAGTCCGAGATGGTCACGGAGCTCGCGGACCATCGCTCCATAGACGAGACCGTCGTTGCCGAGGCCATTGTTGAACCCGATCGCCGGCGTGAACAGCCAGGTGACCCCGAGGGCCACTGCCCCCAGGACGAATGCCGCGGCGGTCGGTCGCTCGCGGATCCACCGCTGACCACGGCGCAGGGTCGCGACCGCGTTCGCCGGCGCCCGGCCGGCGACAAGTCCACGCAGCGACGCGCGTGCCCGCGCGCGTCCCGCGTACGCAAGGCACGCGCCGAGCGCGAAGACACCGACTCCGAACAGCGGATCCTTGAGCGGCGCGGATCGATATTCGGCCGTGATGAAGTGCTGCCCCGCGGAAAGCGCGAACGCGACGTAGCTCGGCGACACCATGAAAGTCGGGACCTCGCGGCCATCGACGGTCACGTGCCAGTTCGGGTGATACGTCACCTTCAACACCATCGCCGAGTCGGTCGCGCAGCTCGCGAGGACGTCGTACCGGCCGGATAGCGCGCGCTCGTACGAGATCGCCGGACGCGCGCAGTCGGCGATCGGAACGGCGACGTCGACCGGACGAGGATCGCGGTACGCATAGCGCGCGAACTCCCACGTCGTGGCAGAACCGCCACGAAGCCAAGCTCGTGCGCGCTCGAACCAGTCCGTCTGTGTCGCGAGCGACTCGGTTCGCGAGATCGCTGCGTATTCGGCATAGCCGCCGCCCGGCGCGCCATAGAGGACGTATTTGGGCGTGGAGACGATCGGCACAAGGCCTGGGGCCAGGGTCACAGAGGCGGGCGCGATGACGTACTCGATGTCGAAGAGCCGGTACTCGGCGGGGTCCCGATCGTTGAAGTCGAAGAGCAGATCTGAATTGAGCGACGCGCTGCGGTACGGGGGTGCGACGGCGTCGACGCGATCGAAGGTGAGCAGGTTGTAGAGGCGCACCGAGCGGAACGGGATCCCGAAGTCAAGAGCGTCGCCCCAGTTGCCGCGGAGTCCCGCATACGCGCGGCCCGCCGACTGGCCGGCGAGCGCGCCGAGCACCATCTTGGCGTCGGTGTCGGCGTCGATGGCGGCCTGTGTCGTTCGCATCCAGGCGGCGTTGTCCGCGTAATACGACCATCGCTCGGCGAACGCAGGCAGGAACACGATCGCCGTCGCGGTCGCCGCAGCGGCAAGGCGCCGCGGGGTGAGCTCGGCACGCGCGAGCTCCCAGAGGTAGGCCCCACCAGCGCCGATCAGCAATATCGCGAAGAGATCGACCCCGCCGATAAAGCGGTGGAAGAGCAGTCCTTCGTGCAGCGGTAGGAGGTCGGCGATGGGGCCGAGTGTTGGCCGGCCGAAATAAAGGATGAGCCAGAGCATGAAAAGGACGAGTGTCAGGACAAGGAGCCGCGCCCGTGTGACGACCGCCGCGACGATCCCGGCCGCCCCAAGCGCGGTCAGCACCGGGAGGCGGCCGTGATCGAGGAGATCCCCTGAGATCAGCCAGCCCAGGATCGCCGGCGCGCCGAACGAGTCGTACTTCGCGCGGTCGAGGTACGGGCTCACGTCCAGGTAGCCGGATTGGGCGAAGAAGGGGATCCACATGAACGCCGCGATCACACCCGCGAGCGCGCCGACCGCTCCGAACCGGAGGACACGGCCGCCAGCATTCGCGCGGGTCATGCCAAACAGAAGCAGGACGACGGCCGTGATCGCGGTCATGTAGGCGTAGATGAGGTGCGATAGGGCGAGCGTCGCGCACACGAGAGCCGCGACGATCACGCCGCGGCCGCGGGTGGCAAGGCGGTGCAGCACGGCCAGTGCGACGAACGAGAGATGCATCCCGAAGATCTGCGTGTACACGCCAAGACCGCGCCAGAGATAGCTGTCGTACTCGAACCCATAACGATGATTCCCTGATAAAAGCGAACCGGCTGCCGCCCCGATCGCGGCCGCGGCGTCGGAGAAGCCGAGACGGCGCATCGACCAGAAGACGGTCAGCGGAAAACCCACGAGGAGCAGGTAGCGAACGACGTCGAAGAGCGTCCGCAACCCAACGAGACCGAACGTCAGCTTCCCGAGCGCGACGACGACGAGATGCGGGACGTTCTGGTAGTAGAGGAATTGTGGGAAGCCGAGCTCCACCTGGGGAACCCAAAAGTCGAGCGGGTCCTGGCCGCTCGCCCACGCATCCGATGCCTGCTGGATGAAGAGCACGTGCTCCGCATCGTCGTTGACGTTCGGAACTTCGTACGCGACCTCGGGAAGCAGCGCGATCGCATTGAACAGCATTGGGAGCGCGACGATGAGGACGAGGATGATCCGGCGGACACGCGGGATGTCTAGCTGGGACGCGACGTGATCACCTCGTGGGTGTGGGACTCGCCTGCTTGATCGGGCTGGATGCGGGGCTCGGCGCGACGAGCTTCGGGTCGAGACGCTGGGCGGTCGCGAGTTCGGTCTGCGCGTCCGCGGTCTGCCCGATCTGTCGGTAGAGGAGTCCGAGGTTGAAGTGCGCGGCGGCGGAGTTCGGATTGACCGCGATCACCTGCTTGTAGAGCGAAATGGCGTCGGCGGTCAGTCCGAGGCTCGTGCGAACGATCGCGAGGTTGAAGAGAGCGCTCTCCATCTTCGGATCGAGGTCGAGCGCCAAGCGGTAGAAACCGTCGGCGGTGACGAGTCGATTCTGGCGCTGCGCGATCTCGCCGAGGTTGTAGTACGCGAACTGGTTCTTGGGATCCTTGGAGAGCGTCACGAAGTACGCGGCGACCGCCTCGTCGAGCTTCCCGGCCGCGTGGGCCTGGAGGCCGCGGTTCAGCGCGTCGGCCGCGGTCTCGTTCCCGCTGTTGGCCGAGCCCGGCCCGCCGCACGCCGTGGTCAGAGCGGCCAGGCCCAGAAGTGAAACGAGAACCAATCTTTTCACTGAGCGGCGATGTTAACCGCGGGTCGTAGGCCGAAATCGGTCTTTTGGGGGACAAAGAGACGGTGCCGCGTCCAGAGCCCGCCGCGCCGAGCAATCGGGATGGTTGGCCCGGTGAGCTAGGGGCGTGGGGTCGGGCTCGGCGAGGGGGTCGCTTTAGCCTGAGTCAGCTGCTTCGCGGCAGCGTCGTTGACCTGAGCGTAGAGCTGCGTGGCGCGATTCACGATCCCGTTCAGATCGGGTGCAAGGAGCACGCCGGAATCGTTGGCGAAGGTCTGACCCTCGAGCAGCGGGTCTGTCGCGCGCACGTAGTTATCCGCGTCCGCCGACGACAGGCCCATTGCGGCCGCGATCGCCGCGAGCGCGTTGCGCCGAACGGTGCGGAGGTCAGTCAGCGCCTTCTCGGTGATCGTTTGCGCCTCGGTCTTGCTTATTGGCAGAACGAGGTCGTTCAACTTGGCGAGCTGGTCGGCCGCGGCGGACCAGCCGCGCTGGAGGCCATGCTCGGCGGCCGTGCGCTGCGCGGCGAGCGCGTTCGCGCCGGCGACCGTGACCTGATTCAACGCGACGGCCGGCGTGGAGCTGTGCGTTAGCTCGCGCTCGACCGCGATCGCCTGCGCCACCGACGAGGTCAGCCCAACGCGCTCGACGGCGAGGACTTTGTCCCTGTTGATCCGCATCCCGTCCGCGGGCTCGTGCGCCTCGCTCCCTCGACGAACAAGTCCGACGGGGAGCCCACTCGTCGCACCCTGGCTGTTCTGGAAGTAGTAGACGTCGCGAAGCACGAGCGTTCCGCTCTCGCCTGTGTCGTCGAGATGTCCGAAATACGCCTGACCGTCGAGGAAGAGCACGGCGCTCAGACGCTCGGCGCCAAAGAGCGGCAATGAGCGGACGTCGACATTCCCCGACACGAACACGCCGAGGGCCGCGGGAAGGAGGATCCAGCGCGCTGACCAGCGGAGCCATCGGCCGGCGGTGCGGACGCGGTCGCGCTCCGGGTCGTACAGGCTCATCGGCTGTCCTGCGCCATGAATTGCGCGATCGGCGACGCGTTTGTCAGATCCTCGACGAACAGGATCGCCGTCTTCGGAACGAGCATCCGAGATGCCGGGCCGTGGAGCTCGCGGCCGCGGCGCACGATCTTCGTGTCGGGTGCGGCGTTCGGATCCGATCCCTGCATCTGCTGCAGGTAATAGACGTCCTCGATCTTGGCGTACGCGCCGATCCGGTCGTAGTAGCGCCCGAAGTACGTCTGTCCGTTGGCTAGGAATATCGCCTGGTACTGCGCGCGCCCGAGCGCGGGGAGCGTGAAGTCCCACCACTGCGTCACGAGGATCGCGGCCACGAAGACCGCGGCCGCGATCGTGGCGTTGCGCAGAAGCCGCCGGTGATCGATCAACCAGCGGACCGCCCGACGGTAGGCGAGGCGGAGGTTGGTCAGCGTGTCGGGCTCGGGCGCGCCGTCGAGGGTGCAGCTGTCGGGGCGGTCGTTGGCGCAGGCGTAGCCGGCGGCGGGGTCGCGGCGGGGAGCTGGCCGGACTTGAACTTCTTGATCAGGGTGACGATGTCGCTGTCGTCACGTAGGTTCTCGATGAAGAGGACCTGCTGCCTCGGAATGATCATCGGCTCTCTTGGCCCCTGCGGCTCCGAACCCCGCTTGATCAGCTGCGTGCCGGTCTGGTCCGAAGCTGAGAGGTAGAAGACGTCGGAGAGCAGGAACCAGGAGTCACCCTGCTCCTCGAGCTTCCCGAAGTACGTCGCGCCGTTCGCGAGAAAGATCGCCTGATATGCGTTCCGGTCGATGACCTCGGCCGCGCTCGGCGCAAAGAGCGTCGCGATTCCGGCTCGGAAGAGCTGGGTGCGCGCGATGAGGACGAGGACGATGAGCAGGATGAGGACGAGCAGCATGACGAAGATGCGACGGAGTGCGCTGATCGGAACGACGATCGAGCCGTCTCGCACCAGACGGGAGTCTACCGGCCGATGACCTGGTAGAACCACGTGTAGGTGCCGGCCGGGAGTCCGGTGGCGTTGTTGGTCAGCACGAAGTTGCCCAGCGCGGTGGTGACGAACGGTGTGCTGGCGAGTGCAACGGACGCCGCAGCAGCGTTCGACGGCTGGAGGACGACGGCGGGCGCGTTCGTTACGAACGCCGCGTTGAACGTGACCGTGCAGAGCGCAGCACTCGCCGTGCCGCCGGCGCTCATCACGACCTGGATCTGGCCGGCGGTGTCCGATGAGGTCGTCGGGAAGGTGCAGGTTGCGTTCGTCCCGTTCGCGACCGTCGGCGCGGTGGCCTGCCTCGCGACGATGTGGACCGTGCTCGTTCCGTTGCCCAGGTTCGCGTTACCGCCAGTGACCGTGAGGCCACCGTTGAGCGTGGATGCCCCGGTCACGGTGAGCGTGCTCGAGAGGCTCGTCGCGCCCGTGACACCGAGCGTGCCGGCGACGGTGGCGTTGCCGAGCAGCGCCTGGGTCTGGCCGGAGCGGCCGAGGTTGAGCGTCGTCGCGGTCGTGCCGCCGATGTTGATGGCGTTCGCGCCGCCCGAGTCGATGATGAAGGTGGCAGCGGCCGGGCCGGTGATCGTTCCGCCATGGGTCGTGTTCCCGGTGAAGGTCGTCGCGCCCGTCACGGCGAGCGTGCCGGCGACGGTGGCGTTGCCGAGCAGCGCCTGGGTCTGACCGCTGCGGCCGAGGTTGAGCGTCGTCGCGGTCGTGCCGCCGATGTTGATGGCATTCGCGCCGCCCGAGTCGATCGTGAAGGTCGCGGCGGCCGGACCCGTCAGCGTGCCGCCGAGCGTTGTGTTCCCGGTCAAGGTCGAGGCGCCGGTCACGGCGAGCGTGCTCGAGAGGGTCGTCGCGCCGGTGACACCGAGCGTGCCGGCGACGGTGGCGTTGCCGAGCAGCGCCTGGGTCTGACCGCTGCGGCCGAGGTTGAGCGTCGTCGCGGTCGTGCCGCCGATGTTGATCGCCGAGGCGTTGCCGTTGTCGATCGAGAAGACGCCAGCCGCCGGGCCGGCGATCGACGCGCCGAGCACCGTCAGCGTGCCGCCCAGCGTGGTGTTTCCGGCCTGGTCGACCTTGAGACGGTCGGCGCCATTCATCTGCAGCTGGATGAGGTTGCCGGTGTATGCCGCGCTCGTGTTCAGGTAGAAGCCGGTTCCCTGCGTGCCCAGGGTCACCGAGACAGCCTTGCCCGTCGTGAGCGCGGTTGCGTTGACATTCAGGACCTGACCCGCGAGCTGCGTGCTCTTGAAGTTGGCCAGAGTTGAGTTCACCGCGCTCGCGCCGTGCGCTTCGACATTGAAGATGTTGCCCGTGAAGGACTGCGCGCGAACGTTGACCGCACCGATCGAGTAGCCGGCGACTGTGTCAGTCGTGCCCGAGTAGAGAGTGCCCAGCGACACATCGATCGCCTTCCCCGTGGTGAGGCTCTGCGCGCTGATGCCAAGCACCGTGCCCGCGGTGGTCTGGTCCGCGGTGAGCGCGACCAAAGTGCCGGTGAAGTTGCCGGTGCTCGAGAAGGTGTTCGCGCCCGCGTAGGAGTTCGCCGCACCACCGTAGAAGAAGCCGCGGGTCGCGTTCGTGTTGTCCTGCGTGTTGCCCGTCGTGAACGCCGAGGTGCCGGTGCTCACGTTGAGCGCCTGGCCACTCGTCAGTCCGTTGCCCGTGCTGATCGACGAAGCGGTTCCGGTGGTCGTCGTGTTGTTCACGGTCGTCGTCCCGGTGAACGTCGTGTTCCCGGTGAGCGTCTTGTTGCCATCGATTGACTCGTTCACCGCGCCCGTGTTGTGTACGAAGCCGGATCCGTCCACCACGATCTTTCCGCCGGCGTTGGTCACGCCGAACCCGTTGGTGAAGTTCACGGTGCTCTGCGTGCCCACGCCTGTTCCGTTTTGCTGATAATCGGAGACACCGGCTCCAGTCGCGCCCGTCGCACCGACCGCACCGGTCGCTCCGACCGCACCGGTCGCACCCACCGCGCCCGTAGCGCCGACCGCACCGGTTGCTCCGACCGCACCGGTCGCGCCTACCGCTCCGGTAGCTCCGACGGCACCCGTAGCACCCACCGCACCCGTCGCGCCGACCGCGCCAGTGGCTCCGACCGCGCCAGTGGGACCAATCGGACCTGCTGGACCTACCGCGCCGGTTGCACCGACGGCACCGGTCGCACCCACCGCACCGGTCGCACCCACCGCCCCGGTCGCACCCACTGCCCCGGTAGCGCCGACTGCACCCGTCGCGCCGACTGCACCCGTAGCGCCGACCGCGCCAGTCGCACCGACCGCACCGGTCGCACCGACCGCACCAGTAGGACCAATCGGACCTGCTGGACCGACGGCACCGGTTGCACCGACGGCACCGGTTGCACCCACAGCGCCAGTGGCTCCGACCGCACCGGTCGCGCCCACCGCACCCGTCGCGCCGACCGCACCCGTCGCGCCGACCGCACCAGTCGCGCCGACCGCACCCGTCGCGCCGACCGCACCAGTGGCTCCGACCGCGCCCGTGGGACCAATCGGACCTGCTGGACCCACTGCCCCGGTCGCGCCGACTGCACCCGTAGCGCCGACCGCGCCAGTGGCTCCGACCGCGCCAGTCGCACCCACCGCACCGGTCGCACCCACAGCGCCGGTTGCACCGACGGCGCCCGTCGCACCCACCGCACCGGTAGCGCCGACGGCACCGGTCGCACCGACCGCACCAGTAGGACCAATCGGACCTGCTGGACCTACCGCGCCGGTTGCACCCACCGCGCCCGTCGCGCCGACCGCGCCCGTCGCACCGACCGCACCGGTAGCACCGACCGCACCGGTAGCACCCACGGCACCGGTCGCTCCGATCGCACCCGTCGCACCAACGGCACCCGTCGCGCCGATCTGGCCCGTCGCGCCCACCGCACCGGTCGCTCCGATCGCACCCGTGGGACCAATCGGACCAGCTGGACCTACGGCACCGGTCGCACCGACGGCACCCGTCGCGCCGATCGCACCCGTCGCGCCGATCGCACCCGTCGCGCCCACCGCGCCGGTGGCGCCGTCCGCGCCGGTGGCGCCGGTGGCGCCGTCAACACCATTGTTACCAGTCGCTCCGGTCGCACCTGTCGCACCTGTGGCACCGGTCGCACCGGTCGCACCGGTCGGACCCTGTGGACCGGTCGGCCCAACTGCACCGATCGCTCCAGTTGCCCCGACTGCACCCGTCGCGCCGGTCGCGCCGACAAGTCCATTGGCACCAGTCGCTCCCGTGGCACCCGTCGCGCCGGTCGCGCCGGTCGCGCCATCAACACCGTTGTTACCGGGAGCTCCGGTCGCACCAGTGGCGCCCGTGGCGCCAGTGGCACCGGTCGGACCCTGCGGACCGATGGGGCCGACTGCACCGACCGCTCCGGTTGCGCCGACCGCTCCGGTTGCGCCGACCGCACCGGTGGCACCAGTCGCACCGTCGAGACCGTTAGCGCCCGTCGCTCCTGTCGCGCCAGCCGCGCCGTCAACACCATTGTTACCGGTCGCTCCAGCTGCACCCGTGGCCCCCGTCGGACCTTGCGGACCCGTCGGGCCAACCGCTCCGACCGCGCCGGTCGCACCAACTGCACCAGTCGCACCATCGAGTCCGTTGGCACCGGTAGCGCCAGTTGCGCCGTCAACACCATTGTTACCGGTAGCGCCTGTTGCACCTTGTGCTCCGGTCGGGCCAACCGCGCCGACCGCGCCGGTCGCACCCACCGCACCAGGGGCCCCGGTCGCGCCGTCGAGTCCGTTGGCACCGGTTGCGCCCGTCGCGCCGTCAACACCATTGTTACCAGTCGCACCCGTCGCGCCCGTCGCACCGGTCGCGCCCGTTGGACCTTGTGGTCCGGTTGGGCCAACAGCGCCGACGGCGCCAGTCGCGCCCACTGCGCCGGTGGCACCAGTTGCGCCGTCGAGGCCGTTCGCTCCAGTCGCGCCGGTTGCACCATCGACTCCGTTCGCGCCGTTCGGTCCGGTCGGACCCTGCGCACCGGTCGCTCCGATTGCGCCGGTCGCGCCAGCTGCGCCAGTTGCGCCGGTTGCGCCATCGAGACCATTCGCTCCGCTCGCGCCGGTTGCGCCATCGAGGCCGTTTGCGCCGGCCGGTCCGGTCGGCCCCTGGGCACCGGTCGGTCCGATCGCGCCGGTGGCACCGTTGAGTCCATTCGCGCCAGTCGCACCGGTAGCGCCAGTTGCGCCGTCCAGTCCGTTCGCTCCCGTCGGGCCAGTAGCTCCCGTCGAGCCGGTGGGTCCGGTCGCGCCGGTTGCTCCAGCACCAGACGGACCGGTTGCGCCTGCGGGACCGGCAACACCAGCGGGACCAGCCGGTCCAGCAACGCCAGCGGGGCCAACAGGACCCTGAGCTCCGTCGGCACCGGAAAGACCGTCAACACCAGCGGGACCAATTGGACCGGCAGGACCAGCGGCACCGGCGGGGCCAACGCCTGACGGTCCAGCAACGCCGGGTGCACCAGAAGGACCCGGCGCGCCGGAGGCACCCGTGGCGCCCGTGACGCCGGCGGGGCCGGGAGGACCCTGCGCGCCAGGCTCACCGTTGAGGCCGACCGGACCCGCGGGACCCAGATCACCTTGCGGACCGCGGGAGAAGATGGTCAGGGGATTGAAAGGAGTCGGCGACGGCGGCGTCGTCCCGAGGATCGGCGCCGGGGCGGCCTTGGCGGCGGCATCGCTGAGGATGACGACCGTTGTCCCTGTGACAGTCACGCCACCCTTCGCGGTTCCGTTCTCGACCGGACGCGTCTCCGTGACGGCGGTCGACGTCCCGCTCGAGCTCTGGAGCTGCGTCGCGATCCGTACCTGCGCGACGTCGCTGGTCGGCGCGACCACGGCGCTGATCCGCCCGGCGTCGTCACCGGGGATCGTCACGGCGACGGTGTTGTTGCCGCGCGCCACGGAGGATCCGGGGATGTAGCGCACGAGTTCGCCGCCCTGCACGCCGGCCGCCTGGCCCGCGGCATTCACGACGAAAGCCTGCCCCGCATCACCGAACGTGAATGTGAGCGTGGACTCCTTCATGGCTTGTGCCGCAGAGGGGCCGGTCTCGCTGATGGTGCTCTGCATTCCCGCGCTGACCAGAACCGGAGGGACGGCGGTGTTGAGACCGAAGGTGTGGACGGTGCCTTCAGCGGTGCTGACGGTGGTGTTTCCCTGATCGTCGACGCGCACCTGGAAGGCGGTCCCCTGCACCGTGTTCGTCGAGGTCGGGGTCACGACTTCGTAGCGGCCGCCTTCGCCGATGCTGTGCGCTACGACGTTCCACGTCCCACCCATGAGCTGGCGGAGCACGAGATCGATGTCGCGGCCACCCGCCACCGTGTGAAGCGTTTCGATGACAACCTCGCTGGTCGGCTCGAGCACGACAAGAGAACGATCGAAGAATGTGAGCGCGGCATGCCCGCCTGCGGCGGTCCGGATCGTGTCTCCCTGTTGCACGAGATCGCCCGTCGATGCGGCTGCGTATCCGCCCGATCCGTGGCGCACTTCGACGGAGCCCTGGAAGACCGTGAGATTCGCGCGTGCGGCGACCGCACCGGGCTGAGTCAACACAACGCCGGTCCCGGTCGCGACGAGCAAGAGCGCCGCAGCGAGCGCGGCGGCGAGCGCGAGCGGACGGCGCGAACGCTTCATGGGAAGCGGGGTCGGCACAGCGACGAGCGGTACGAGTGCGGGTGCGTGCGCGTGGTGGATCGCGTCACGAACTTCGGTGAGCGTCGCGGTGACGACCTTGAGATCGAGACCTCCGAGCATGTCCTTGGCTTCGTGCTCGGTCGCGTCATCAAGCGGGTCGGCCATCGCGAGCGTGGCGCTGGCCCGTCCGAACTCGACGAGGGCCACGGCGCGGAGCTCGCAGAAGCGACGAGGCAGCTGACGCACGACGGCGGCCTCGGGCGCGACGCGCAATGAGATCACCGGGTGCCCGCTCACGCGAGCGAGCGCGTTCGTGAGTGTCTCCGGTGCGACGAGGCCCGAGCGGAGGATCGCATTCGACAGGGTCTGCTTGCCGTCGCGCGACTTATCGAGGTCCTGGACCTGTCGCGACGTCAGGGCTTTCTCGGAGATGAGGAGCTCGGCGAGCTTGGCCTGCGCGCTCGTCGGCTGGTCGCTCGCCGCGTTCGGCGCCGCGATGCCGGCGGCCGCGCGAACGACGCGCATGATCTCCTGCGCCGGCTGGTCCTTGGAGATGTGAGCGGCGGCACCGGTCGCGAGGGCGAGGTCCCGGATACCCGGGTCGAGCGTGAGGAAGACGATCTTGGTTGCCGGGAGATTGTCCCGAAGCATTCGCGCGACCTCGAGGCCGGTCATGCCCGGCATCGAGTTGTCGAGCATGATCACGTCGGGGCGGAGCTCCAGAGCCTTGCGGGCGGCTTCGTTCCCATCCGCCGCTTCGCCCACGACCTGGAAGTCAGGGTCGGGATCGATGAGCGAGCGCAGGCCCTCGCGTACAGCGAGGTGGTCGTCCGCGATGAGGATCCGCTTTGGCACGAGTGAAAGAGTCGTTTCTTGGGTGTTACAAGGCATCCGACCGGAGGGGGATGAACGGCGTACCCCTCGTGTAGCGGAACCGAACAACGGTGTATCGTCCGGCCATCGGTCGACCGAGGGTCCTTCTGGTCGTTTCCCACCCGAGCGTCGGAGCAGGACTCGAGACGATCCTCCGCCTGGAACGGCGTTACGAGGTGCGCCGCGCGGCCAGGCTCACCGAGGCCGTGAGCTGGGCCAAAAGCTGGCCGGCGGACCTCGCTCTGATCGACGCCCTACTGCTACGCGGTGGCGACCGCGCGAACCTTGGCGTCCCATCGCTCGTCCTCGCCGCCGGCGCCGCCGAAGCGGCGTCCGCCGAGAAATACGTAGATAAACCCGGCGGCTGGGTCGCGAAGGATGCGGCCGCCGCCGATCTAGTGAGCGCTGTAGAACGCTTGTTGACAATGCCCAGCGAGACCTCGGCCGGGTCGTTGGCTCTCCTCGCGATCGGCGCCCTCCTCGTCGTGCTCGTGGGACTCCTTCTCTATCTGATCTGGACGGCTGTCGCGTGATCGACCCCTAGAATCTTCGCGATGCCGATCCGCGTACTTCTCGTCGATGACCACGAGCTCGTGCGACAGGGCGTCGCTTCGATGCTCGCGAAGGCCGAGGACCTCACCGTGGTCGGTGAGGCCAAGACCGGGCGCGAGGCGATCGAGACCTCTCGCAAGGAGCTCCCCGACGTTGTGCTCATGGACGTCCGCATGCCGGACATGGACGGCCTCGAGGCCACCCGGCGCATCAAGGAAGAGCGCCCGCGGACCGCGGTGATCATGGTGACGATGCACGACAACCCGGCGTATCTGCGCGAGGCGGTCCGTGCGGGGGCGGCCGGGTATCTCCTCAAGGACGTCTCGAAGGACGACCTTATCGACGCGATCCGCCAGGTGGCAACCGGCGGCGCGTTCATCGAATCGCAGATGCTCAAGGGAATGCTGTCCGAAATGAAGCCCGGCTCGGCCACGCCGTCGGCAGCGCGGAATCTGACGAAGCGCGAGCGCGAGATCCTCTCGCTCGTTGCCGAGGGCCTCTCCAACCGCGAGATCGCGGACAAGCTCGTGCTATCGCCGGAGACCGTGAAGAGCCACGTCGCTGCGATCCTCGAGAAGCTGAACGTTTCGGACCGGACGCAGGCCGCGATCTATGCGGTGCGGAACGGCCTCGTCGAGTCGTCGACCGCGACCTGACCCCCTCCACCCTGCTCCGCTCTCTCGAGCGCGCGACGGTGCGCATCGGAAATGCCGCGAGCGCTGATGAGCTTTTCGATCTTGTCCTCGAGGCCGCTCACGAGGCAGTTACGTACGAGTCCGCCTCCCTCATGACCGTCGACGCGGCGGGCGACGCGCTCATCGTCCGCGCATCTCGCCCCGGTCGTTTGGTCGGAACGCGCGTGCCGGTAGGCCCATCGATCTCATGGCAGGCGCTCGAACGCCGCGAGCCGCTGATCATCGAGGGGCCCGCGTCGAAGGAGCTCGGCACCACCTATACAAAGGATGTCCCGTTCGCCATCTGCATCCCCCTGCTCGTGGCCGCCAAGACACAGGGGGTGTTGAACGTGAACCGCCAGGGCCACCCGGGTAGCGACGCAATCGCGTTTCTTCGCATCCTGGGCGACCAGGCGGCGTTCGCGATCGAGCGGATGGAGCTCTATGGCGACCTTCAGCACTTCACCGGACAGCTTCTCTCACAAGAGGAAGAACATCGGCGTCGCCTTGCGCGCGACCTGCACGACGGGCTCGCTCCGATCCTCGTGTCGGCGCACGCGCAGCTGCAGAGCGCCGGCGTCGACAACGTACAGGTCGCCAAGGCGACGGAGCTCCTGCGGCGGGCGATCCGTGAGACACGCGAGATCCTCGGCACGGTCCGCCCGGCGACCCTCGACGACCTCGGCCTCGTCGCCGCCATCTCCGCGGCGGCGCGTGAGATGGCCGACGAAGCGGGCTGGACCCTGGAGGAGGCGCTCGACGATCCGGGGCCGCTCTCGCGCGAGGCCGAGTCGACGCTCTACCGGGTCGCCGTCGAAGCCTTGAACAACGTGAAGAAGCACGCCGCCGCACACGAAGTCCGACTCGCGCTGCTGAAGAACGAAGACACGCTCGAGATCGACGTCGGCGATGACGGGCACGGTTTCGAGACGGAACAATGGGGCGAAGCCGGCGTGCGGCCGGGACATTTCGGCCTGCTCGGAATGCGCGAGCGCGTCGCTTTCCTCGGCGGACTCTGCAAAGTCCAGAGCAAGCCTGG
>JALYLL010000257.1 GCA_030774255.1 Chloroflexota bacterium
AGCTCACCCAGGTGAAGTCGCGTCTGGTCGTCTTCGTACCGGAGGAGAAGACCCGAGATCGTGATCGCGGCCACGGCCAGGCCGACGACGACCACCGCGAGGTACGACAGGAAAAGCCGGGTCGCGATGCTGCGTGGCATGCCTAGGTCGGCGCCACGAGCTTGTATCGCTGCGCGCTCACAAGCGTCGTTCGTCCTCACGACCAGACTCGGTCTGGTCTCTCGTCCTCACTAGCTTGTACCCGACACCCCAGACCGTCTCGATCTTCGCATCCGCGCCGGCGAGCTTGTCGCGCAGCTGCTTCACGTGGACATCGACCGTGCGCGTCTCGCCGGGATACGCGAATCCCCATACATCCTCGAGCAAACGATCACGCGTGAGGACGATGCCGTGCTGTCTGCAGAAGGCTTCGAGAAGCTCGAACTCCTTCGCGCGGAGCGACACCGGCCGTTCGCGAACGTGCACCTCGTGGCGCGCCGGATCGATGCGGACGTTGCCGACCGCGATCGTTCGACCACTCCCAGGCATGCCCGACGTCCGCCGCAGGATCGCGCGCACGCGAGCGACAAGCTCCTTTGGGTTGAATGGCTTGGTCATGTAATCGTCCATGCCCGATTCCAGGGCCTCGATCTTCTGCAGGTCTTCGGCGCGTGCCGTTAGTGCGAGCACCGGCGTGTCTGCGTGCTTTCGTATCTCGCGCAGCAGCTCGAGTCCGTTCGCGTCGGGGAGCCCGAGGTCGAGGATCACGAGCGCGGGCTTTTCCTCGTCGAACTTCACGCGGGCTTCCGCTGCGGTCCGCGCGTGGGCGACGATGAAGTCGGCATTCCGCAAATAGAGAGTGACGAGCTCTGCCACCGAGGGATCGTCCTCGACCACCACGATGCGTGCGGTCACGAGGCGAATGCTACGAGCGGGGTCTCGGCGCGCCTGTTAAAGATCTGTTCGCTGCGTCGCGGGTGGCACGGCGCAGCGGGTCTCTTACGAAGCGCGGGTGCCCCAAGGCCCCGCCGCAGCGAACGAGAGTGAGCTGCAAGGCGGGGAGGGTGCGCTGAGGAAGAGGCCCGCGTAGCCGCTTCGCGGCCAGGGGCCCCTACCCCTTGGACAGGACCCGCGATGAGCTAGACCGCGAGGCGCACGGGGTCGCGAGGCGTGCCGACCAGCCGATCGACGATCGCCGGAAGTCCTTCGAGCGCGACTACGGACGACCTCGTGATGTCCGCGATGTGCGCGCTCGTGAAGACGACGACCGCGTCGACGGGGGTTCCGATCGGATCGACGGAGATGTCACCGCGCACGCGCGACGCGTTCCAGCGCGCGCGCTGCGACGGGGATTGGCCCTGGAACCGCCGACCGACTCCGTACTTCCGCTTGCGATACCACAGGTCGTCGTAGCAGAGCACTTCGCCGCCCTCGTCGCGCGGCTCGATGACGACCACGCCGGGCGGCCCGATGACGACCATCGGCACCTCGTCCTCCGCCCCGTCGCGCGGCCCGTAGTGGGGGACCACGACGTAGCCCTCGGGGAGGTGATCGGCGAGGTAGGCCGCGGTTCGGTCGGCGAGCGCCGACGCGGCCCGCAGACGAAGAGCGAGGGCCAGTCCGTGCACGCCGAGCGCGAGCGGCGGGATCGGGATGAGCGCGAAGAAGATCTCCGCGAATCGGCGCTCGAAACCGAGCGAGCGCGCCGCGATGTCGAGGGTCAGCGCATACGAGATCGTCGCGGCGCCGAGTCCGAGCGCGGTCCAGAACAGGCCAGCGCGCAGCGTCCGACGCCAACGCCGCCGGGACGGAGGGATGCTGCCTAAGACGCCCACCCTGCACGTGGAGGCTCGCTCTCTTGGTCGCTGCCGTCTAGTACACCGATGGTCCTGCCCGCTAGTACCTCGGGCATCATCCGCAGCGATGTCGCTCCGCACCGAGATCGCCGAGCAGCCGCGCGTCGTCAGACGGCTCCTGGACGAGGGCTGGCCGGAGGCGCGACAGCTCGGCCGCGCGCTCACGGGGGTCGAGCACATCACCCTCGTCGCGCGCGGCTCGTCCGACAACGCGGCGACGTACGGGAAGTACCTCTTGGAGAGCATCGCCGGCATCGTTACGGCGCTCGCTGCTCCGTCGCTCGTGACGCGTTATCAGGCGCCGCCCTCGTACGCGCGCGGTGCGGTCATTGGCATCTCGCAGTCGGGCGCGTCCCCCGACGTCGCGGGCGTCGTCGCGGAGGGCCGCCGGGCCGGTGCGGTGACGATCGCGTTCACGAATCGACCGCGCTCGAAGCTCGGCCGCGCTGCCGAGCACGTCTTCGCCTTACGCGCCGGCCCCGAACGCGAGGTTGCGGCGACGAAGACCTACACCGCGACTTGCGTGGGCCTCGCGCTTCTCGCCGCGACCACCGCGGAGGCGCGTGGTCGCAGCGCGCTGTCTCTCGCGGGTCTCGCCGAGGCGGTCGAGGAAGCCGTGAACGCGGAGAAGGACGTGGCCCGCCTCGCGCGCGCGATCGGCCGGGCGCCAACGGTGATCGTGCTCGGCCGCGGTTATCTGTATCCGGCCGCGCTCGAGACCGCGCTCAAGATCAAAGAGCTTGCCCGCGTCTGGGCCGAGCCCTACTCGAGCGCCGATTTCGCGCACGGGCCACGCACCCTGCTCCGCCCGAAAACGCCTGTCCTGCTCCTCTCGTCACGTGGCGCGACCGAGGCCGAGGCGCGCTCGCTGGCAACGTCGCTCGCCGAACGCGGCGCGCGTGTTTACGCCATCACGAACGACGAGAAAGTGGCCGAGAAGGCTCGCGACGCCGTGCTTCTCCGCGCTCCGCTCTCCGAGACCCTCGTCCCGATCAGCTTCGTCGTCGCGGGGCAGCAGCTCGCCGTCGCCCTCGCGCGCCGCCACGGGCGCGACCCGGAGCGGCCCGCCGGCCTCGCGAAGGTGACACGGACTTTGTGACCGGAGCGCGCTTCGGCGCCTTCGGCGTTGGCTTCGGCTTTGGCGCGTCCTGCGGCTGGAACTCGACCGACAACCGAAAGCCATACGCGGCGGCCACGCGCGCGAGAGAACGGAGCGACGGGAGGTATCGCGGATCTTCCATGCGACGCAGCTGCGTCTGCGAGGTCCCGAGCCGGCGCGCCGCCGCGCGCTCCGAGAGACCCGCCGAGCGCCGAAGCTTTGCGACGGCCTCGGCCACGGCCGATGCGAGCGGGTCGACGCGCTGCGCCTCCTCGGGAGGCGGTGCTACCGGGGTTGGTGTCGGCTGTTCGGGCATGGAGCGCACATCCTAAGACGGCGTTTCGACGTGAGCGAAACGCCCGATATTCAACAGGTCACGCCGCCGCGAAGACATCCAATAGATCGCGTTGGCTCGGGTCGTACGCGAACAGGATCGCGCCTTCGCATCCAGCATGTTCCGCGGCCAGCACTTGCTCGCGAAGGAGCGCGCGCTCGCCGGCATAGGCCATTAGTCCACCCCACATCCGCGTCTTCGGCGCGGCGGCGCGCGCTTTCGTGAGTACGCGCGCGACCTCCGACGTGTCTCGCCGGTACGCCATCGGGCAGAGCAGATCGACAAGACCAGCCTCGGACCACTCGGGCCAACGCTGCAGGACGCGTTCGCGCGCAACGTCGGGATCGGGGAACACCGCGGCGGAGATGACGATCCCCGGTCGCGCTTTGCGCAGGCGCTTGGCACCCTCGGACACGAGCGCGGTCACCGCGGTGTGGTCGTCCGGTGAATCGGCGTAGGTGACCTGCGGGTAGCGCACGTAGTCGTAGTGAAAGCCTTCAACGCGGTAGCGCGACACGATGTCGGTGAACACCGCGAGCGTGTGCTCGCGCGCCTCCGGGTTCTTCGGATCGATGTAGATCCCTTCCCAGTCGCTGCCCCCGACCGGATCGAGGTACTTCACGCCGCCCGGACGGAGGAGCCAATCGGGATGCCGACGCACGACGTGCTCGGTCGATTTCGGGAGGGCGCCATCGGGGCTCGACCACACGAAAAACACGTTCCCCCAGGCGTGCACGCGCACGCCGACGGCCGCCGCCGCACGTACGAGGTGCGCGAGCGGGTCGAAGTCGTCCGCCAACATCTCGGCTCGCGGCTCCAGCTTGGAGGCGTAGTACGCGTCGCCCCGGCCGCGGACCTGGACGACGACGTCGTGGATTCCTCTGGTCGTGGCGTCCGCCATGAGGTCGTCGATCGCGCTCTTCGTGGTGATCTTGTCGCGGACGACCCACAGTGCTTTATCCAACCAACGCGTCTCGCGCAGCGTCGATGTTCTCTGGGCGCGATCCGACAGGGATCGTGCATCCGCCAGCCGCCAGCCAGCGCCGGCCCCCGGTCTGCGCGAGACCCTCGCGAGCCTCGTGTTTCGCGACCGCCGTCGTCTTCGCGGTGAACGCTTCGTCAGAGAACCCGCCAATGGCGCCGCGTGAAGGGACCGCGGCAAGGAATGCGGCGAGCTCGGGGTTTCCCTTGAGGCGTGGGTTCCACGAGACGGCCGCCACCGGATAGCGCGCGAGCTCGACGACGCGCGCGTCGGGACCGCACACGTGCAGCACGTTGAGCGCCGCTCCCCGCGCGCCCGCGAGCACCCGCAGGTCGTACGTGGTCCCGAAGCGCCGGTACTCGCCTTCGTCGAGCGTGTCCCGATGTGCCCACGCCGTCGTGGCGAGGAAGATCCCGTCCGCGAATTCGCAGCACGCCGCGGCGAGCTCGGCGAATGTCTCGGTGACCGCGTCGAGCGCGGCGACGACGTCATCGGTCCGCGCGTGCAGGTCGGCGAGAACGCGTTCCTTTCCCGCGAGACGTTCGAGGACACCGAGCGGCGTGAAGATGGTCGCGACGAGCGGCGTGTCGGGGAGCACTTCGCGCACCAGGCGCATCCCGTACAGGAGCTCCTGGAACACGGGTTCGCGCATCGATTTGCGGCCGATGCGTGCCCAGTCTTCGGGCCTGCGCACGGCGTACCGATCGAGCATCGGATGGCCGTCCTTCCCGTAGCGGTAGCGAGTGCCCCACGGCTCGGCGTGGTAGTGAGCGCGAGGGTTGTACTTGATCAGATCGAGCTGATGCCGCTTCGTGAACGCGATCGTTGTCTCGGCGAGCTTCGCCGCGCCCTCGCTCTCGTCCGGATAGAAGTGACGCCACACCGCGAAGGGGACGCGATCGACCGCGTGACCGCCGAACGCCGCGGTGACGCGCTCGAAAGAATTCACAGGTCCGCGAACGTGGTCAGGGTGATGTGGTCACGTTCGATCGCGCTCCGGACGCGCGGATCGGTCAGCACCGCGAGCTCGAGCGGACGCTCGCGGGCGTACGCGGACGTCGCCACGAGCTCAGGGTCGTGCTCCCCGGGATGGCACATGAGCTCGGTCACGCCATCCTCGAGCCGCGCGATGACAGCGAGAAGATCGTCGAGGCCGATGTGGCCCGGGTGCTGGAACTCGCGGGTGAAGTGATCAGGCGTCCGCACGCCCTTCGCACGGTACTCGTCCCGCTGCTTTGGCGTATGCGTGCGCGCGGCCGTACCCATGTCGCGCGCGAGCTCGCACACCGCCCAGGAAAGCGCGGGATGGTCGTGGACCCAGTGGTGGGTGTCGACGTGCGTGGGCTCGCGCCCGATGAGCTCCCGCGCTCGCTCGTACTGCGCTCGGCACTCGGTGAGCGCCTCCGTCCGATCGATCGGCCGCGCAAGAAGCTCCGAGGGACGCCAGAAGGATCCATCTTCGCGTACGAGCGAGCGGATCCGCGCCGGATTCGAAAGGGGCCGCGCATACGTCAGGACGAGGTGAACGCCCACGTCGAGGGTCGGTGTCGCGCGTGCGAGCGCTGCCGCGTGTGCCGTGCTCGGCGCGTTCGTCATGAACGTCGTGCTCGTCACGATTCCCTCGCGATGCGCGCGCAGGATGCCGTCGTCGACGCCTACCGAGCGACCGAGGTCGTCCGCGTTGACGATCAGGAGGCGGGCCAACGATCCTCGATCGCCGCGCGCACGTGCCAGCCCCACGTTGTGAGCCGACGCTCCGCCTCTTCCTCGGAGACGTGCGCCTCACGTTCGACCATTTGGATGGCGCGCTGACGCAGCTTCTCGTTCGTCGGACGCAGGTCGACCATGAGGTCGTCGCGTGTTCGGCCGAGCTTCACCATCGACGTGGTCGAGAGCATGTTGAGAACGAGCTTCGTCGCCGTTCCCGCTTTCATGCGGCTTGACCCAGCGATGACCTCGGGCCCGACCTCGACGACGATCGCCACATCCGCAGCGCGGGCGAGCGCGGAGTCGGGGTTGCACGTGATCGCGATCGTCCCGGCGGCGCCGAAGTCGGCCTTGGCCTTCTCGACCGCGGCGACGACATAGGGCGCCCGGCCGCTCGCCGAGATCCCGACGACAACGTCACCCGCTTTGCAGACATCGCCAAGATCGCGCGTTCCTGCCCACGCCTGATCCTCGGCGCCTTCGATCGACATTCGAAGCGCGTGGTCCCCGCCGGCGATGATCCCGGTCACGAGCTCCGGCTCGACGCCGAATGTCGGTGGCATTTCACTCGCATCGAGAACGCCCAGGCGACCACTCGTTCCGGCGCCGACATAAAACAAGCGGTGTCCGCCCGCAAGTGCCGGGACGATCAGGTCAACGGCGCGCTCGATCTCCGGGATCGAGGCGCGGACAGCGGCCGGGACAGTCGCGTCCTCGTCGTTGATGAGCTCGAGGATTTGACGTGTCGACATCTTGCTGAGGCTCCGCGCTCGCGGATTTCGCGCTTCCGTTAGCGGATCCATCACGATCCCCACGCCAGGCGCATGGCCAGGCGCGCGGCGCCCATAGCTGGTTCCTCGCTCACCGGCTCGACCGTCGCGCGCGGCAACATTCTGAGAAGCTCGCCGCGGACGGCACGCTCCAGCGATGGCAGGGACTCGAACGCCCCGCCGGCGAGATAGAGCGGACCGTCTTCGAGCCGGAGCTCCGCCGCGACGACCGAAGCGGCCCGGCCCAGCGCGTGCGCGCCGCGCTGGACGATCGACACCGCGATCGCATCGGCCTCCGCGGCGGCGCGACCGACGGCGCGCACCGCGGCGAGAATCGCCGGCGCCGGATGTGGGCGCCCGTACAGCTGGGGGATCACCTCCATGAACGACTGCACGCCGAGCTCGCGAAGGATGTGCGCGGTGATGGCCGTGCCGGCGCCGCGGCCGTCGGCGTGGTGCGCGGCGGCGCGAAGACCTTCGAGGCCGAGCCAAACGGCGGAGCCTTCGTCGCCGATGAGGTAGCCCCAGCCGCCGGCGCGGCGCTCGTCTCCTTCGTCGTTGCGCCCGAACGCGATCGACCCTGTCCCCGAAATGAGCACGACCCCGCATCCGGCGGGATTACCGGCGTAAAGGGCGGCGATCGCGTCGTGCGTCACGTCGATCCGGACCGTTGGGCCGACGAGCTGCGTCAGGATCGCGCGTCCCTTCTCGCGATCGGCAGGGCGATCGCCACCGGAACAGGAGAGGACCACCGCCTCCGGCTTCGCGCTTCCAAGAGACTCCGCCAACGCCGCGGCGATCGATCCGGCCGGATCGGGCGACGAAAGAAGGTTCGCGCCGCCGCCCGC